>DASZQC010000563.1:0-1766 GCA_035549815.1 Dongiaceae bacterium | reverse complement strand
ACAGCGTCAGCGCGGCGCCGCCGGTTTGCAGCGCGTTGCCGGTTTGATTGGTGCCGCCACCGCCATTGCTGACCACGGGTGCCGGCGCCGCGACACCCGTCGAAGCACCCGCGGCGTCGCCTTGCGTCGATGTGTGGTGCCGCCAGCAATTGCGTGGCGGATCGGGATTGTTGTCGTCGGTGATCGTGCTGTCGGGAACGCCGCCCAGTTGGACGCAATTCGCAGCCGGCATCTGGCCAAGATATTCCTGGCCGTAGCCAGCCGAAATGGCCATGACAGCCAGGATCGCGAGCCCGGCGCCGCCCCAGGCAAGTCGGCGGCATATCCCGATCCAGAATTGACGCGACATGACGGCGCGCCGAAACGCGCGTCTTGCGGACCCGGTTCTTGCCGACCCCGTTCTTGCCGACATTGCCCCCTACCCCGAGACGTGCAGGCTAGCACCCTGCCCGCTTTTTGTCACCGGCGTTCCCGGCCCAGGGCCGGGATGACGACCGCGTATGTGTCGGCAAGCGAGCCTGGCACTTTCGCGGTCATCGCCCGGCAATGAAGAAAGAAAGTTGGGGTGCGCCCTGCGCCTAATTCACCGGCGCGTTGGTGCCGGTGGTTGGCGCCTTGTTGGTTGGCAGCCGCTTCGGCCCACCATTCAGCGGCCATTTCGGAGTCTGGCTGCTCGGATTGTCCGCCAGGCAAACGGCAGAGGCGCAGGCGATCGTGCAGCGCTGCACCTGGTCGGTCTCCAGCAGGCAATCGGTCTTGCCATGGCTGGTCCATTTACATGAGACCAGCCGCGCTCCGTCATTGGTGTAGGTGCCGACACCGCCGCCGGTCTTGCGGCAGGCATCGGCATAGCGGTCGATCGAGACCGGTAGATCTTCCGCCCGCGCGCTCGTCGCCGCCAAACCCACGATCGACAAAACAATCAGGGCCGCCATGCCCGGCCGGCCCAGCATCCAGGACACTCTCATCTTCGCCTCTTTGAGTCAGATTGTCTCCGTTACGTGGTAGCTCCCACAAAATAATGTGAAAGTCACCTCACAAATGAGCGAGGCCGCACTAAACTGGCAGCAGATTAAGAATAACCGCTATATCAATGTGTTAGAGACCACCGGCGGGCCGGGCGCCTGTCTTCGCGCGATCGTTAGAGGTCGGGGTTCAATGCAATTGCTGGCTCAGCTCCTGCAACAGCCGCGCGGCGCGTTGCCGCTGCTGGTCATTCTCGGCCAGCTCGAGATAGCGGGTCAGGGCGCGCCGGGCGGCCAGCAGATTGTCGAGGCGGATATTGAGGATCCCGCTCTCGCGCCACAGATCGACCTGGTTGGGCGACAGCCACAGCATCCGCTGCAGCGCGCGCTCGGCGCCGGCGAGGTCGCCTTCCTGGATGCGCCGCACCTTGATGTTGTTCTGCAGCCGCAGCAGCACCTGCCGGTTGTTGAGCGCCAGGAAATGCTCCGGCTTCAGCTCGGTCTTGTCGCTGGATTGCAGTTTCAGCATCTGGCGCAGGTCGCGGATGGTGCGGGTGACGCCGCCGCCGAAGGGGTCGAGGATCGCCGCCTTGCGCCCGCCATGCAGGCGGATGACGAAATGGCCGGGGAAGTTCAGCCCCTCGATCATCCAGCCCAAGGTGCGCGCGGCGTGGATATAGAGGATGCTGAGCGCCACCGGCAAGCCGCGCCGCCGCTCGATTACCTGCGCCAGGTCGGCGTTGCGCAGATCGTCGTAATTCTGCTCGTCGCCCCTGTAGCCGAAGCGCTCCGCCAGAATGT
>DASZQC010000562.1:0-6132 GCA_035549815.1 Dongiaceae bacterium | reverse complement strand
TCGCCACCTTCGTCGGCCATGCCAACCGCCTGGACGGCGAACTGACCGAGGCCGACGGCGTCCTCGCGCGGATGAAATGGGCCGGCGGCCAGTTGCTGGTGCCGCGGCCCAAGGACGCCAAGCGCGGCGATCGGGTGCAGTATTTCATCAAGCACGAGGATCTGGAGGTTGCGCCGGCGGGGCATAACGGCGTCATCGCCAACGACCTGAACCAGGTGTCCGGCACGCTGCGTGACATCATCTTCAAGGGCCAGACGGCAAACTATATCATCGCCCTGCCGCAGGGTAGCGATCTGGTGGTCAGCGACACGCCGCGCAGCGTCAGCCTGCGGCCCAGCGATCCGGTGATCGTACGCTGGCCGGCCGGCAGCGGCGCCTGCTTCGCGGCCGAGCGCGGGTGAGCAGATGAGCCTGCGATCCTCCCGGCGGGTGCATCCGGAGCTGCGCTTCCTGGGGCTGGCCGGGCCGGGCGCGATCTTCATCGTGGTCAGCCTGCTCTTGCCGCTGCTCTCCATCGTCGTGTTCAGCTTCTGGCGCACCGAGAGCTACGAGCTTTTCGCCGACTGGAACCTGGACAATTACGCCACGCTGCTGGGCGAGGCGGCCTATCGCACCTTTTTCCTGCGCTCCTTCGTCACCGCATTGATCGTCACCGCCATCTGCCTGGTCTGCGGCTGGCCGATCGCCTATTTCATCGCGCGCTATGGCGGGCGCTATCGCCTGCTGCTGGTGCTGCTGCTCGCCGCTCCCTTCTTCACCGGGGCCATCCTGCGCATCACGGCGTTGCAGGGGCTGCTGGGGCCGATCGGCCTGGTCAACATGTCGCTCACCATGGTCGGCCTGCCGCCGGTGGAGGCGCTGATGTACACCCAGATCGCCTCCGGCCTCGGCCTCGTCTACCTTTTCATCCCCTTCATGGTGACGGCGATCTATCTGTCGCTGGTCAATTTCAATTTCGAGCTGCTGGAAGTCGCCAAGATCAACGGCGCCAAGCCCTGGACCGCCTTCATCGAGATCACCTGGCCGCTGAACTGGATCGGCACCGCCATCGGCATCGTGCTGGTCTTTATCCCGTGCCTCGCCAACGTGGTGACGCCGCGCTTCCTCGGCGGACCGGACGCGACCTCGTTCGGCATGAGCCTGTCGCAGCAATTCGGCGAGACCGGCACCTGGGCGCTGGGCAGCGCCATGGGCGTGTTCCTGTTCCTGGCTTCGTTCGGCGTGATCCTGGCCTTGTGGCCGACCATCAAGCTGAAGCGCAGCGGCTTCACCGGCGCGGTGTCGCAATGATCGCGGCCATGCGCAGGTTCGGTGTCTCCGCCGGGCTCATGGCCCTCGGCCTGGTGCTGCTCTATGTCTTTCTCTATGCGCCGATCCTGTACGTCATCTACACGTCCTTCGCCTCGGACGTGGTCTGGCCCTTTCCGCTCAATTTCACGTTGGTCGCCTATGAAGACCTGTTCGCCAGCTCGCTCTATGGCGAGGCTTTGTCCAACAGCCTGAAACTCGCCTTCGGCAGCGCCATCATCTCCACTTTGCTGGCGGCGGGCGGCGCCATCGCCGTGCTGCGCTATCGCTCGCGCCGGCGCGGGCTGGTGCTGTTCCTGTTCATCGCGCCCCTGTTCGTGGCCGACCTGCTGATCGGCATTTCCATCCTGGCCTTCAATGCGCGGGTGCTGGGGCTGCCGGGCAATCTCGTCTCCGCGATGTTCGCGAACGCGGTGCAGGGCACATCCTTTGGCTTCCTCATCATCCTGGCGCAACTGGTGCGCTACAACTGGAACATGGACGATGCGGCGATGGTGTTCGGCGCCGGCCCGGTGCGGACCTTTGCCGAAGTCACCTTGCCGACCATCTGGCCCAGCCTGTTCGGCGCCTTCCTGATCGCCTTCATCCTGGCTTTCAACAACCTGGAGATCACCTTCTACAATCTGGGCGCCATTCCGACTTTGCCATCGGTCGCCTGGGGATCGCTGCGTTTCGGCCTGGGGCCGGAGCTGTTCGCGCTGGCTTCCCTGGTCAATCTGTTCGTGTTCGCGATCTTCGTGGTGATGTACGGCCTGATGAAGACCGGCCTGGTGAAATTCGGCTATCGCGGCCAGTGAGGCGCGATATGTTGCCTGTGCGGGACAGACACAGGAGCGACCGCCATGCGCGATGCCGAGCTTTCCACGCTCTATCGGACCTACATCGACTGCCTCAACCGGCGCGACTGGCCGCGTCTCGGAGAGTTCGTCCACAATGACGTGCAGCACAACGGCCGGCGGTTCGGGTTATCGGGTTATCGCGAAATGCTGGAGAAAGACGTCGCGGCCATTCCGGACCTTTATTTCGACATCCATCTCCTGGTGTCCGATCCGCCTTACGTCGCCAGCCGCCTGTATTTCGATTGCACGCCGACAGGCGACCTGTTCGACCTGGCGGTGAACGGCAAGCGCGTCAAATTCTGCGAGAACGTGTTCTACGAGTTCCGCAACGGGAAGATCGTCGAGGTTTGGTCGGTCATCGACAAAGCGGCGATCGAAGCGCAGCTCGCCTAGCGGCCGGCCAGATGCACTTGCACGCCGGAGCGAGCCAGCGCACCGGCCAGATCGGGACCGGGCGCCACATCCGTCACCAGGTGCGGCAGCTCCGCCAGCGGGCAGATGATCTGGAAATTGCGCCGGTCGAATTTCGAGTGGTCGAGCAGCAGCATCGGCACTGCCGCCCGGCGCAGCATGGCGCGCTTCACCGTGGCCGCCTCCGGATCCGCTTCGTTTACCCCTTCCGCATTGATGCCGCTGGCGCCGATGAAGGCGCGGTCGACGTGGAAGCGGTTCAGATAGGCGATGGTCTCGGCGCCCGTCACGCCGCCTTCGTGCGGGTTGTGGCGGCCGGGGCAGACATGCACCACGATGCGCGGATTGGTACCGAGGGCGATGGCCGCGGCATAGCCGTTGGTGACGACGGTGATCGCCTTGTCCGAGGCGGCCAGCCGCCGCGCCAGGTGCAGGGTGGTGGAGCCGGCATCGATCAGGATGGTCTCGCCGTCGCGCACGAATTCCGCGGCATGGGCGCCGATCGCCTCGCGCTCCGCCACCATCAGATTGTCGCGCTCCATCCAGCCCGGCTCGCCACCAGGCTGCGGCGCCACCGCGCCGCCATAGGTGCGCATGATGCGGCCGCCTTCCGCCATTTCTTCAAGGTCACGGCGGATGGTCTCGGTCGAAACCTGGAAGCTGCCGGCCAGGTCCTGGATGCGGATCGCCGTCGACAGGCGCAGCTCCGCCAGAATCCGCTCCTGCCGGTCGCGTTTGCGCAGGCGGTTCATGACCTCAGCGCGCGGCCAGGAGCGCGTCGGCCAGCTCGATGAAGCCCTGGCCGCCTTCGTCCCGGGTCACCCAGCGCGGCTCCGCCGCGATCCGGCCGCGATAGCGCAGCACGTTGGCGACGCCGACGGCGTTGGGAAAGAAGCCGAACATCGGCGCGTCGTTGGGCGAATCGCCGGCGAAGACGATGCGCTCCTTCTCCGCCTCCATGTCGATGGCGAAGACCTCCGCCAGCAGCAGGCGGCTCATGCTGAGCTTGTCGTATTGGCCGAACCAGCCGTTGACGTGGATGGAGCTGATCTTCGCGGTGGCGCCGCGCTCGCGGAACAGCTCGGCGATGCGGTCGATTTCGGCGGCGTCCAGCGGCGCCACGTCCTCGCAGAAATCGATGGCGAGGTCCGCCTCGCGATAAGCCTGGTCCGAGGCGATCGCCGAGCCCTTCACCTCGCGCGGGATGGCATCGGCCAGCTCCTGCAGCCGCTTGCGGTCGCGGGCGCGCTCCAGGTCGCTCTTGGCGTAGCGGCGGATCATGCGCCGCGCCGCCGCGTCATAGCGGAAATAGAAGGCGCCGTTCTCGCCCACCACCGCATCGACCGGCCAGAAGCGGGCGATCATGTCGCACCAGCCGGCCGGCCTTCCCGTCACCGGGATGACGATGAGGCCGGCGGATTTCAGCCGCTCCAGCGCGTCATAGGCGGCGGCCGTCAGCTTGCCCTCGTCGGTCAGTGTGTCGTCGATGTCGGTCATCACCACGCGTATGTCACGGCGCGTCTCCAGCGGGAAGCGCGCGAGGGGCAGCAGGGTGCTGGCGGCGTCGGCTGCCATCACCCGGCCCTGTCGCAATCCGCCTGGATCGCCGCGAGCTGCGACAGCAGGTGCCCCATGTTGGGCGCGTAGGAGCCGTCGAACGCCGCCGAGCCGATGGTGAAGGCGTCGGCGCCGGCGCGCTTCAGATCGGCGATCTGCTTCGCGTTGCCGACGCTGCCGGCGACGATCAGATGGTTGCCGGACCCAAGCCCGCGCCGCGCCGCCTTCACCAGATCGATCGGGTCGGCGGCGGTGGCGCGATAAGCCAGCAGGTCGGTGCCGGCGCAGCCCTGCTCGATGAAGCGGCGGCAATGCGCCTCCACCTGGTCCGGCCGGCCGCCGAGCTTGGTCGGATGGCCGGAGGGGAAGCCGCAGAAGGGGTAATAGGCGATCCTGCTGCCCTTGATGATCGCCTGAATGCCCTCGACATCGGTGCCGCCCAGCAGGCGATCGATGCCGAGATCGACGGCGATGCGCGCGGAATTCAGCGCCGCCTCGGGCGTGGTGCTCACCACCTCCATGTAGGTCGTGGCGCCGCTGGCGCGGATCCGGTCGGCGAGCTTTTTCAGCACGTCGGGCGCGACGCCCACATCCTTGAATCCCACATGGCGCAGCTTCGCCGGCGCGATCAGCTCCATCACCTCCAGGCAGTCGGCGATGGTGCGGTCCTGGCGGGTGAGCATGAAAATGAAGTCCAACGCGATCCCCCTCGGTCTATTGTGCATAATGTTGCAAATACCACATTATACTTTTTTGAAGTGTTGGAAAATACATATCTTTCTGTTGAGTCACAACATTCTACCTGTTAGCGTCTGCGGTCACCTGATCCCGCCGCGGCCCGCTGGCGATCGGGGGAACGTCACGGCGCCGGTCGTTGCCCGCGCGCAAAACGGAGGGACGGGCCGCACGAAAGGGAGACAGAGATGAAGTTGAAGTCGCAAGTTCGGACGGGACTGTGCCTGGTCTCCGCCCTGGCGCTGCTCGGCACCTCGGTCGCGGCGCAGGCCGAAGGGCTGGACGAGATCATCGCCGGCGCCAAGCAAGAGGGCGAGCTGACGATCATCGCGGTGCCGCACGATTGGTGCAAATACGCTGACGTCATCGACAGCTTCAAGGCGAAGTATCCGTTCCTGAAATTGAACGAGCTCAATCCCGATGCCGGCAGCGGCGACGAGATCGAGGCGATCAAGGCGAACAAGGACAATAAGGGCCCGCAGAATCCGGACGTGATCGACGTCGGCCTGTCGTTCGGCCCGTCCTCGAAAAAGGAAGGATTGTTGCAGCCCTACAAGGTCTCGACCTGGGACAGCATCCCGGAGGGCTCCAAGGATCCGGAGGGCTATTGGTACGGCAATTACTACGGCGTGCTGGCCTTCGAGGTGAACAAGGACCTGGTGCCGAACGTGCCGCAGGACTGGGCGGATCTGCTGAAGCCGGAATACGCCAACATGGTGGCGCTGGACGGCGACCCGCGCAGCTCCAACGAATCGATCCAGAGCGTCTTCGCCTCCGGCCTCGCAATGACCGGCGGCGATGTCGACAAGGCGCCCGAGGCCGGCCTGAAGTTCTTTGCCGATCTCAACAAGAGCGGCAATTTCGTGCCGGTCAGCGGCGGCGCCTCGTCCCTGGCGCAAGGCGCCACGCCGATCGTGACCCGCTGGGACTACCTGGCGCTGGGCGATCGCGACACGCTGAACGGCAACCCGAACGTCGAGGTCGTGGTGCCGAAGACCGGCATCGTCGCCGGCGTCTATGTCTCGGCGATCAACGCCTATGCGCCGCATCCCAACGCGGCGAAACTGTGGATGGAGCACCTCTATTCGGACGAGGGCCAGTTGATGTGGCTGAACGGCTATTGCCACCCGATCCGCTTCCTGGACCTGGTTAAGCGGGGCGTGGTGCCGCAGGAGATGCTGGACAAGCTGCCGCCGGCGGACGCCTACGACAAGGCCCTGTTCCCGCCGCTGGAAGTGCAGGCCAAGGCGCGCGAGACCATCACCAAGCAATGGGACAGCGT
>DASZQC010000561.1:0-4037 GCA_035549815.1 Dongiaceae bacterium | reverse complement strand
GGCGCCGATCTTCGCCTGCTCGCGCCCCAGGCGCGACGACAGCACCGCCAGGCCGTTGATGTTGGAAGTCTTGCCCTGGTCGGTGCCCATGCCGAGCGTGGTGTAGCGCTTCAGATGCTCGACGGCGGAGAAGTTCTCTCGAACGGCCAGTTCGATATCCGCCACCGTCACGTCGTTCTGCAGATCGATCCAGATGCGCTTGCCTTTCACGCCCACGGCCGGCGCTTCCGTCGGCGCGGTCCATTGCCGGACCTTGCCGCGCGATCGCGGCGCTTCCGCGCCGCCGACGGCCTGAGCCGCCTGCTGCAACAGCGCATCGAAATCCCAAAGGCCGGCGGCGGCACCCACCACATCGACGCCGGATATCTTATTGCCGGCGCGGAAGGCGCCGGCAGCCTCGTCCCATTCCGGCCGCCCCTTGGCATGGCAATAGAGATGCAGGCTGGGGCTCCAGCCGCCGGAGGCGGCGACGAAATCCGTCGGAAGGATACGGTCGTCGCTCAACGTCACAGACTCCACGACGCGCTTGCCCGTCGCCGCGACCAGCCGCGCGCCGGGTAGCAGCGCAATGCCGGCGGCGCCGAGCTGCCGCACCAGGCCCGCGTCGATCGCGTCGGATGCGCGCGAGTCCACCAGCGTGACCTCGCTGCCGGCGGACTTGAAGGCGTGCGCAACCTCGTAGGCGGAATCGTTGTTGGTGGCGACGACCACCTTCTGCCCGAGCCTCACCCCATAGCGCCGCAGATAGACCAGCGCCGCATCCGCCAGCATGATCCCCGGCCGATCATTGTGCTGGAATAGCAGCGGCCGTTCGATGGCCCCGGCGGCCACCACGATCTGCGCCGCGCGCACCAGCCACAGGCGCTCGCCATTGGCGCTGTCCGTCACATGACGCTGCGCGACACCGACGACATTGTGGTCATAGAGGCCGAAAGCCACGGCGCCGGAAATGATCTGCACGCCACCGGCCCGCAAGGCCTGCTCGGCGCGATCGACCCAATCGGCCGAAGCCAGGTCGTCCAGCAAGACGTCCCGATGCCGCAACGAGCCGCCGAGCCTGGGCTGCGCCTCCACCAGCATCACGCGCCTGCCCTGCCGCATCGCTGCGAGCGCGGCCGTCAATCCCGCCGGCCCGGCGCCGACGATGCAGACATCGGCCTGCGCATGGCGCTGTGCGCCCGAAGCCGCGCGCGCCTTGCCGTCGACGCGGCCGAGGCCTGCCATCGCGCGGATGCGGTGCTCATAGAGGCCCCAGTTCGGCCAGATGAAGGTCTTGTAGTAGAAGGCCGAGGGGATGAAGCGCGACAGGCTGTCCAAAAACTCCAGCCGGTCATGCTCCGCCGTGCCTTGGGCGTGGATCGAGCGCAGTTCCATGCCGTCGGCGAGCGGCTCCAGGGTCGCGCGCGCATTGGGATCGTGATGCGCGCCATGGCGCAGGTCCAGGATCGCGCTCGGCTCCTCCGGCCCGGCGCTGTAGACGCCGCGCGGCCGGTGATATTTGAAACTGCGCCCGACGATACGGATGCCGTTGGCCAGCAGCGCCGAGGCGATGGTGTCGCCGGCAAAGCCCTCGCACGCGCGTCCGTCGAAGGTGAAACGAAGCCGCTTCGACCTATCGAGGTCGCTGCCATCCGCCATGCGCATCAAATCAAACATCACCCGAGCGGCTCCGATCCGCTGACGACGTGGGTGACGGTGTCGCGCTTCAGCTCGAACCAGCGGCCGCAACCGCCGGAGTGAATCCAAAGCTCGCGCGCCGCACCTTTGATGTTCTTGCGCAGGTACAAATACTTCGCCCATTCCGCGTCGCTGCAGTCGCGCGCCGGCCGCTTCACGCCGGCGTCGCCGGCATAGCGGAACTCGCCCTCGGCGCGCGGCCCGCAGAATGGACAGGGGAATTGCTGCATGACGTCTCCTAGTGCGCCACGCCGGCGTGGGCTTCGTCGATCAGCGCGCCGGCCTCGAAGCGGTGCAGATCGAAGGGCGCCGACAATTCGTGATGCGCGCCGGTCGCCAGGATATGCGCGAACAAGGTGCCGCCGGCGGGAATGGCCTTGAAGCCGCCGGTGCCCCAGCCGCAATTGAGATACAGCCCTTCGACCGGCGACGGCCCCAGGATCGGCGAATTGTCGTGCGAGGTGTCGACGATGCCGCCCCATTGCCGCATCAGCTTCAAGGTAGCGAAGGACGGGAACATCTCGACCAGCGGTGCCACCACCGACTGCGTCACCGGGAAATTGCCGCGCTGCGCATAAGAGGGGCAGCGGTCCAGGCCGCCGCCCATGACCATCTCGCCCTTGTCGGACTGGCTGACATAGGCGCCGTGGCTGCCCGAGGCCACGACGAGATCGAGGCAGGGCTTCACCGGCTCGCTCACCATCGCCTGCAAGGTGTAGCTCTGCAGCGGCAGCTCGAATCCGGCCATGCCCGCCAGCACCGAGGAATGGCCGGCCACCGCCATGCCGAAACGGTCGGCGACGATGCGGCCGCGGCTCGTCTGCAGTGCCACCACCCGGCCGGACGCGATCTCGAAGCCGTCGACCTCGCAATTCTGGATGATATGCACGCCGAGCGAATCCGCCGCGCGCGCAAAGCCCCAGGCCACCGCGTCATGGCGCGCGACACCGGCACGGCGCTGGATCAGCCCGCCGAGCACCGGCCAGCGCACGTTCAGATCGGTGTTCAGGAGCGGCGCCAGCTTGAAGATGGCGTCGCGGTCCAGCATCTCGATATCGATGCCGTTGGTGCGCATGGCGTTGGCGCCGCGGGCCATGAATTCGAGCTCGGCCTCGCTGTGCGCCAGCTCGATCATGCCGCGCTGCGAGAACATGATGTTGTAGTTCAAATCGCGCGACAGGCCTTCATAGAGGCGCACCGACAGATCGTAGAGCGCCGCGCTCTGCGGGTGGAAGTAGTTGGAGCGGATGATGGTGGTGTTGCGCCCGGTGTTGCCGCCGCCGATCCAGCCCTTTTCCAGGACCGCCACGCGGCTGATGCCGTGCGTGCGCGCCAGGTAATAGGCGGTGGCGAGGCCATGGCCGCCGCCGCCGATGACGACGATATCGTAGCGTGCCTCCGGATCGCGGTCGCGCCACGCCGGGCTCCAGCCCTCCTGCCCGCGAAATCCTTCGCGCAGGACCGACCAGCCCGAATAGCGTGTTTTTCCCTTCCCGAGAGGCACGACAGAGACCCTGATCATCGTCCGGCGCCGGCCAAGGCCCGCTTCCGCCGGAATTCGCCTTGTTGTATGTTCTTACAATAACAGACGCGCCCACGGCCCGCAATAGACGGCTGCCGATCCTTCCGCCAAGCGTGGTGGGCAAAAGCACGGCAGACCGCTATGGTGCCGCCTGCCATTCGAGAGGACGGATTTGTCACATGAAAAGGGCGCGGCGCAAAGCCGCTTCGGCTGAACGCACCGGATTATCGGCCGGAGCGAAAAAGCCCCGCTTCAAGCGCGAGGCGCCTGAAAAGCGCCGGTCCGACCTGATCGATGCCGCGATCCGCTGCCTGGCCGAGGGCGGCATGGCCGCCTTCAAAATGGAGCGCGTGGCGGCCGAGGCCGGCGTGTCCCTGGGGCTGGTGAGCCACTATTTCCCCAGCAAGGACGAATTGCTGAAGGAGATGTATCGCCGGGCGCTGTACGACGACGTCAACCGCAAGGTCGCGGAGCTGGACGCGGAGCCGACCGGCGGAGAGGCGGGATCGGCCGCACGGCGCCTGAGCCGCATGGTCGATTCACTCATCCATCCCGATTATCTGAAGCCGGCCAATTTGACGACATGGCTGTCCCTGTGGGGCGAGATCATCGTCAATCCGCCACTGCGCAAGACGCATCGGACGCTCTATCGCAGCTACATGGACCTGCTGTCCCGCCTCATCGCCGCCGTCGCGGCGGAGCGAGACCGGCCGGTCGATCCCGCCGAAATGGCGCGGAATTTCCAGGCGCTGATCGACGGGCTGTTCCTGGAGCGCGCGTTGGACAGCCAGGCGCTGGGCCATGCGGACCTGCGCCGGGCGGCCTTCCAGTATCTCGA
>DASZQC010000560.1:0-5333 GCA_035549815.1 Dongiaceae bacterium | reverse complement strand
GATCGCTCGGGTCCAGCGTGCGATAGATGCACACTTCCATCGTCTGGCCGGCGCTGTCGGCGCCACGCACGAACATGGTCAGGCCGCGCCGGCGCTGGCCCGGCTGCAATTCGCGCAGCGCCGCCATCAGCAGCGCCGAATCATGCACGGTCAGAATCTTGGTCAGCGGCCGGTTGACCAGGCTGTCGGCATCCAGATTGAGCATGGATTTGACGGCGCCGCCCGCCCACTGGATGCGGCTGTCGCTGTCCAGCTCCAGCAGCAAGTCGGCATTGGCGAAAGCGAAACCGACGAAGCGGTCCCGGTCTTCGCGCAGGCGTTCGGTGATGGTGGCGACCATGCTGACTCTGGCTCTTGAACAGACCCGGGCGGCGGCGCAAGCAAGCCGCTCGTCCCCGCCTGCCAGACTTAGCCGTGCGGCTTAAGATCGCGTTAATTGTCTGAAAATGGGGCCGGATCTAACCCTTCCGGATAGGCAAACCCACCCAAAATAACCCGAGTTACGGGTTGATTGAGGCTAGGCCGGCGGCGCGGCCGTGCTGGCGCGGACGATCAGCGTGCTCGGCATCACCACGCGCCGGCCGACATGACGGCCCTGGCGCGTGGCCTCGGTGATCAAAGTGGCGGCGCGATGGCCCATCTCCACCGCGTCCGCGCGGATCGTCGTCAACTGGATGCGGCCGTGCGCGGCCAGCGGCACGTCGTCATAACCGGTGATCGAAATATCGTGCGGCACGCGCCGGCCGGCGCGCTCCAGCCGATCGATGGCGGCGATCGCCCTCATATCGTCATGCGCGACCAGGGCGGTCGCGTCCTTCTCCGCCGCCGGCAGCAGGTCGCGGCGTCGCATCGCCTGCAGGAATCCGACGCGCCGCCGCTCACCCGCATGCTCGATCAAATCATGCGCGACAAAGGCGATGCGGCGATGGCCGAGCGCGTGGAGATGTTCGACCACCTCCTCCATCGCGGCGGCCTCGTCCTGCTCGACCACGCCGGGCCGCGCATCCTCGATCTCGCCCAGGGCCGCCAGGGTCACGGGGATGTCGTGATCCAGCAGCAGCTTCGGCAAGGGCGAGTTCAGCGACATGCCGCCGATGACGGCGCCGCCCACGCGCCGCTCGATGAAGGCATGGGCCGCGGCGATCTCGCTTTCCGCCGCGCATTCGGTGTGCGCCGTCAGCACGGCGAAACCCATCGCCGCCGCGGTTCGCTCCACACCAATCGCGAGCTGCGCGTAGAACGGATTGGTCAGGTCCGGCACGATGATGCCGACGGCGTTGCCGCTCTTCGCCTGCAGGGCGCGGGCGATGGCATTGGGACGATAGCCGGTATCGGCGATGGCACGCTCCACCTTGCGGCGTGTCTCTTCCGCCACCAAGGCGGTGCCGCGGATGACGTTGGACACCGTCGATTTGGAGACGCCGGCCTTCGCCGCGACATCGACCAGCCGGGTCATGGCAGCCGCGTCATCCCGCCGCCTTGCGGTAGGCGGAGAGCAGCAGCGCCACGTCCCGGCGCGCCTGCTCCACCGGCGTGGCGACCTGTGCCTCGCCGCAGACGGCGGCGTGGAAGGCGCGCAACTGGTTGCGGAACGCCTCCTCATAGCTCACGCGGAATTCCTGCGTCTCCAGCGCATGATCCTTCCCGCCGCGCCGCAAGGTCAGGCGCGTCGGCAGATGCCGCAGATAGGGCGACGGGAAGGTCAGCTCGATGATGCGGTCGGCGCAATAGATGGTGATGCGCTCGGTATAATCGGGCACGCCGTTCAGCGAGAGGTGGGTCATGCTGACCCGGCCGCCACCCGGCAGGCCGAAGCTCAGTTGCACGCCGCGGCCCTCGTCGAACCAGGCGCCGTGATCCGCCTGCTCCGGCATCTCGCAGCCGAGATGCGCCAGGATGCCATGCACCACCGCGACGTCATGCACCAGCGAAGAGAGAAAGCCGCCGCTCAGCGCCCGCCTGCCCTCTTCGCTCAGCTCGTGCCCGGCGGATTCGCGCAGTTGCTGGGCATTGGCGGCGCGCGATTGCTCGCGCAGCGCCGCCGGCAGGTCGGTCGGCCAGGTCATCGGCAGATGCGCGACGAAGGGCTCGAAATCCGGATCGTTGACCTCGACCGAGATCAGCTTCACCTCTTCGATCCTCGCCGGCAGCAATTCCAGCGCGCGGCGATAGGCAGGATCGTGCCGTTTCATATAGCCGACCTGCATCACCTTGCCCGAACGGTCGCGCGCCGCCTTGATCCGGTCGCAGCCGGCGAGCGTCAGAGCCAGCGGCTTCTCGCACAGCACATGCAGGCCGGCCTCCAGGGCGGCCACGGCAAGATCGGGGTGGAACGGATCGGGCGCGGCGATCACCACGGCGTCGAGCTTGCCGGTCAACAGGCCCTGGATGCCGGCATGCAGCTCGGCAATGCCATAACGCGCACCGAGCGACGTGCGCACCGCGGCCGATGCATCGGCCAGCGCCACGAAGTCGAATCGCTGGCGCTCCTCCCACAGATAGAAGGCATGCTCCGCCTGCCCCACCAACCCCGCCCCGACCAGGCCGGTCCGCAACCGCTTCATGGTTTTTCCCTTATTGGAACGCTCCAAATGCCATAATGGCGGTATCTTCCGGCGTCCTGTCAAGCGATCCGCGGCCGGCGGCGCGAAGGCCTGCCGAACGCCTGGCCGAACGCCCGTCTGTGACCGCCGCCACTTTGCGCTTTCGGGGCGCACAGCCTATAGTCCGCGCCCTGGGGGACGCCAAAAAACTGGGCCAAAGAGCCGATCATGGACGGGGGCTGAGGGTGACCGACCTATCGCAGCGCTTGGGACACGCCGTTGGGGCCAACGGCGCGGAAATCAGCGGTGGCAAGAGCGGCATGCTCAGGATCGTTCAACGACCCGATTGGGCATGAGGCCGCGCGTAACCACCGACTGACCGCTGTAATCCCGGACACCGATGAAAGATCGCCACGGCGCCACATCGCCACTCATTTCGCGGCTTGCTTGCGGTGCGTTCGCTTTGCTCGTGGCGGCGGGCTGGTCCGATGTCGTGCGCGCCGATGATCTGCCCGATCGCTGCGCGGTGCCGCTGGCCTGGGAATTGACCGCGCCCGATCCCGCTTCCTTCTGGCGCGACGACCGGACCATTTCCATCCTGCGCCGCGTGGATGGCGAGCGCGTCGCCTATCGCATCGTCGGCGACGTCGTGGAGCTCAATCCCACCTTGTTCCCGGCACTCGCCACCGCGCCCGGCGGCAGCCTCGCGGATATCTCCGAGATCGTCATCGACGCGCGCGAGATCATCCTCGACATGCCGATCCGCCTGGCCGACGGCACACTGCGCTTGCGGGCCGACATCGTCCGCTTCGCCGGCAACGGCGCCGTGTCGCTGATCGATCCGCCGAAGGCCGCCGAGCAGGCGGTGGAGATCACCGCCCGCACACTCGACCTGTCGAAGGCCCGCGCCTTGCCCTTCGCCTTCGCCACGCAAGGCTGGCAACTGGCCGGAACATCCCAATGGCCGGCCGCCGATGGCGCGAAGCGCATGCTGCGCCTGAAGGTGGGCGAGATCGTGGCCGGCGCCGGCGAAAGCGATGCCTCGAAAGAACAGTTGCAGCGCGATCCGCTGCGCTGGGTGCACAATCGCACCGCCGACCAGGGTTTCGATTCCGGCATGCCGAAAGAGGTCTGGTCCGCGGGCTATGACATCACCGTCGGCGCCGCCGGTGCGCAGGCCTATGACGAGCTGATGGCCGGCACGCTGCTATGGCCGGACATGGTGGCGAACAAGCTGCTGCGCCTGCGCTCGCGCGCACCGTTCGATCCGCAGGTCGCCGCGTTCCTGCGCACGGAGATCGAGGATTTCCTGCCGCGCCTGGATGGCCGCACCAGCCAGCAATCGGCGGCGATGCTGCGCAAGATGCTGCGCCAGCTCGACGACCATGTGGACCCGTTCGGCGGCGGCATGTTCGACGTGCCGATGAGCGACCTGACCGAGCGTGTCGCCACGTTCCAGAAGAGCCTGGACGAGGTGTTCGGCACCGAGAAGAAGGCCGGGACCCTGCAGATGTGGGATGAATCCCGCGTCGCCAGCATCGTCGCCTCCCGCCCCGCCAACACCGCCAAGCAAGTGGAACAGGTCGACCGTGCGTTGCGCACGCTGGCCGGCGAGCGCACTGCCGCCGCCCAGCGCATGAGCCGCAACATCGACCAGTTGCTGCAGATCGTGCAGGCGACGCAGTCGAAAATGGCGGAAGTGGCGACGCTGGATCACGATCTGCGCGTCGAATATGAAAGCCGCAAGAGCGCCGCCGAATCCTATGGCGGCGCCGTCGGCAGCCTGTCGAGCATTCCGGTGCCGGTGAATTTCGGCTTCATGCCGGCGGCACCCGGCGCGCTCGGCATCAGTCCGATCCGCGCCACCGGCCCTGCTTTCTATTACGGCGCCAAGGACGGGTCCTGGCCCATGGCCGTGCCCGGCAGCATGAATGACGTGGCCGACCGCTATACCGGCTATGCCGCCGCGCTGGGCGATCTCGGCACCGCCTGGACGGCGGCGGAATCCCTGGCCGGCGCCGCCATCGCCGATTACACCGGGCGGCAGGAGAACCGGGAGCAGGTCCTTGCCTATGACGCGGCCATGCGCGACGTGCTGGCCGCCGGGCACAAGCTACGCGACATGGTGAAATACGGACCGGCCGAATTGAAGCTGCGCCTCGACAGCTTCGACCTGCTCGGCCCGGAAAAGAACGAGAAGCGTTTCGCCCTGCTGTCGGAGGCGGAGGCCATCGCCGCCAATGCCGGCGCCATCCAGGCGGAGATCCAGGCCGACCTCGGCCATATCCGCGCCGTCGATGCCGATCTGGCTGAGCTGGGCGCCATCCGCGCCGATCTGCAGAGCTTGCGCGCCCTGCCGCCGGTCGAGGCGGTGCAGCGCCAGACCATGATCGACGCCTCCATGCGCGGCGCGCTGCTGGCGGATATCGCGCGCCAGGCGGTCCTGCTGCGCAAGGGCTTCTATTACGTGACCGGCGAATGGCCGAGCCTGGCCGAGGATGTGCTGCATTTCGCCGACGACGTGGCGACTTCCGACCGCTTCGACCGCGATCATGCGGCTCAGTTCGATCCCGTCGCGCTGGAAGCGGCGCTGGCGCAGAGCCGCGCCGATACCGCCGCCTATTTCCGCGCCTTCGCCGAGCGGCGGGTGAAGCAGCTTGCGGCCTTTGCCGAGGCCAAGGTCACGGCACCGAAGGTGGAACTGTTCCGCGCCGCCTATGTCGATGATTCCGGCCGCGATCTGGAAGCGGCCTTCCTGCGCCGGCAGTTTCTGAACGCGATCAACCGCGC
>DASZQC010000559.1:0-2780 GCA_035549815.1 Dongiaceae bacterium | reverse complement strand
CTCGAGCTCCTGACCGTGCTGGTGCTGTTCACACCGACGTTCTGGCGGGGCTGAGATGCAGAAGGCGTATGACATCCTGGAGCGGCTGATCGCCTTTCCCTCGGTCTCGTCGCAGAGCAACCTGGCGCTGATCCAGTGGATTCGTGACTATCTGGCCGAGCTTGGCGTCGCCGCGCATCTCATCCAGGCGCCGGACGGCCAGCCGAAGGCCAATCTGTGGGCCAGCATCGGCCCCGATCGTCCAGGCGGCATCGTGCTCTCCGGCCATACCGACGTGGTGCCGGTGGAGGAGCAGCCCTGGAGCAGCGATCCATTCACCATGATCCGCCGCGACGGCAAGTTTTATGGTCGCGGCACGTCGGACATGAAGGGCTTCATCGCCTTGTGCCTGGCCCTGGTGCCGGAGATACTGGCGCGGCCGCTGAAGACGCCGATCCATTTCGCCTTCTCCTATGACGAGGAGCTGGGCTGCCTTGGCGCGCCGCATTTGATTGCGGAGCTTGGCCGGCGTTTTTCCAAGCCGAGCCTCGCCATCATCGGCGAGCCGACCTCGATGCGCCTCGGCACGCGGCACAAAGGCTGCTACTCGTTCGAAACCGACGTGATCGGCCGCGACGGCCATTCCAGCCAGACCCACAAGGGCGCCAACGCCATCTCCGCCGCGGCCGAGATCATCGGCGAGCTGGAGCGCATCGCCGATGAGCTGCGCACGAGCGGCATCAGCGATGCCAATTTCGAGCCGCCGTACTCGACGATCAACATCGGCACGATCCGCGGCGGCACCGCGGTCAACATCGTCGCGCGGCACTGCCAGGTGCTGTGGGATTTTCGCGCCACGCCGGGCGCCGACCCGACTGCGCTGGTGCTGCCGCGGCTGGAGCGCTTCGTCGCGGAGAAACTGCTGCCGCGCCTGCGGCGGGTGGCGCCGGAATCGACCATCGTCACGCGGCCGCGCGTGCGCGTGCCGCCTTTGACCGAAGAGAAGGACGGCGCCGCCGAGGCGCTGGTGAAATTCCTGACCGGCGCCAACGAGACCATCGGCATGGCCTTCGCGACCGAGGCCGGACAGTTCCAGGAGGCCGGCCTGTCGGCCATCGTCTGCGGGCCAGGCTCGATCGCCCAGGCGCATCAGCCGGACGAATTCATCGAGATTTCACAATTGGAGGCCGGCGACCAGTTTCTGCGCAAACTCATCGCCTGGGCCAGGGACAATTAGGGCGCAAGAGAACTAGCTGTCGCCCTCGCCGCCGGTGATCAGCCGCACGCCGCGGCGAAAGGTTAGGTACGACCACAGCCATTGCAGGCTGATGACCAGACGGCTGCGGAAATCGATCAGGAAATAGATGTGAGCGATGCCCCACAGCCACCAGGCGAGGCGTCCCTTCAACTTGATCCAGCCGAAATCGACCACCGCCGCGCTGCGCCCGATGGTGGCGAGCGATCCGGCATGGGCATAGCGGAACGGCGGCGGCTTCGGCTTGCCGTTCAGGCGCGCGGCGATGACCCGTGCGACATAGCGGCCCATCTGCTTGGCGGCGGGCGCGATGCCCGGCACCGGCTTGCCGTCCGGCCCGTTAACCGCGGCGGCATCGCCGACGACGAAGATGTCCGAATGTTGGGGAATCGAGAGATCGCCGGTCACGATGGCGCGACCGACGCGGTCCGTCTCGCATTTCAGCCATTTGCCAACCGGCGAGGCCTGCACGCCCGCGGCCCAGATGAGCGTGCGCGCGGCGACCCGCTCATCGCCAAGCATCACGCCCGCCGCATCGCATTGCCCGACCGCGCGGCCGAGCTGCACCTCGACGCCCAGCTTCACCAGCGCCTGGCGCGCATTCTCCGACAGATCCGCGGGAAAGGCCGGCAGCAGCCGCGCCCCGGCCTCGATCAGGATGATCCGGGCCTGGGTCGGGTCGATGGCGCGGAAATCGTCGGCCAGGGCCCAATGCGCCAGCTCGGCGATGGCGCCCGCCATCTCCACCCCGGTCGGGCCGCCGCCGACAATGACAAAGGTCAGAAGGGCGCGCCGCTCCGCCGGATCGCCGGTTGATTCGGCGCGCTCGAACGCCAGCAGCACGCGACGGCGGATGTCGGTGGCGTCGTCGATCTTTTTCAAGCCCGGCGCGAACTGCTCCCACTCGTCATGCCCGAAATAGGCATGCCGCGCGCCGGTCCCCACGATCAGATGATCGAAGGGCTCCGTGCTGCCGTCCTCCAGCAGCACCTGCTTCGTCGCGGGATCGATGCCGGTGACCCGCGCCATCAGCACGCGCGCGTTGCGCTGATCGCGCAGGATGGAGCGGATCGGGCTGGCGATCTCGGCCGGCGACAAGGCCGCGGTCGCCACCTGGTAAAGCAGCGGCTGGAACAAATGGTAGTTGCGCCGGTCGATCACCACGACGTCGCAAGGGGCGTTCTTCAGCGCCTTGGCCGCGGACAAGCCGCCGAAGCCCGCGCCCAGGATGACGACACGCGGCCGTTCGTGGCTGTGCGCGGGGATCGCGGTGTGAGTCGTTTCCATCATGCCGCTGTCCATGATGTCGGCCCTTCCGTCGGCTGGCAATCGCCCAGGCTGCACGCAGGCGCCGTAGCTCGGTGCGCGCTACCCTGGGCCTGTCGCGACGCCCAAGCTAAAGATCGCGCGCCAGCAGTTGAAATGCCGTGCTGCTATCCGTTCCATAGCGCCGGAGCATCACGCGGGACGGGCGATGTTTCGGCGCGCCAAAAGGTGGTCGAACGACCAGGCTCCAGGTCCGCGGGCGACAAGATAAATGAGGAGA
>DASZQC010000558.1:0-9295 GCA_035549815.1 Dongiaceae bacterium | reverse complement strand
ATGTGCAATCAGTGACGGAAGAGGAATGTACCGGCAACGGCGCTTTGGCCTGCCTGGTGCGCGGCTATCGCGCCGACGCGGCGATCATCCCGGAGCCGGGCGGCGATTGCCTGACGCGCGCCAACATGGGCGTCATCTGGTTCCGCGTGCATGTGCGCGGCCTGCCGGTGCATGCTTCCGTCGCGGGCAGCGGCGCCAACGCGATCGAGGCGAGCTATCGCCTGATCCAGGCATTGCACGGCCTCGAGGAGGAATGGAACCGGCGCAAGGTCAATCACAAGCACTTCGCCGAGCTGGCGCATCCGGTCAATCTCAACATCGGCAAGATCGAGGGCGGCGATTGGGCGTCATCGGTGCCGGCCTGGTGCAGCTTCGATTGCCGCATCGCCTTCTATCCCGGGGTAAGCGCCCGCGAGGCGGCGACCGAGATCGAGGCCTGCATCAACGCCGCCGTCCACAAGGACCCGTTCCTCAGCAACATGCCGCCGCGCATCGAGTACAACGGCTTCTTCGCCGAAGGCTATGTGCTGGAAGAGGGAACGGAGGCCGAGCGCGTGCTGGCCGACGCGCATTTCCGCTCCTATGGCAGCAAGCTGCAGGCGCGCGTGGCCCAGGCCTATGTCGATGGCCGGGTGTTCATGCTCTACGACAATTGCCCGGCCCTGGTTTATGGGCCGAAGTCGGAGAACTATCACGGTTTCGACGAGCGCGTGTCGCTCTCCTCCACCCAGCGCGTCACTTCGGCCATCGCCCTCTTCATCGCCGAATGGTGCGGGCTGGAGCGGGTGTAAGACAGACCCGGCGCTGCATCACCTACTTCTCAAAGGCAGCGCGATTACATCGATAAAGCGTGCGATGAAGTCCTCTCCCCCAAGCTGGGGAGGGATAGGGAGGGGTTGTTCTCTCGGGCGAAGATCGCGTGTGTGGCGGGCGCCGTCGCCCCCACCCTAACCCTCCCCCGCCTCGGGGGAGGGAATTGCAGCGAGCCCTCTCTGAGGTGTGATATAATTACTTTTCTTCCGCACCTTCCTGGGAGGTCGCGATGACCAGGCAAATCGCCGTAACATTCGCATTCATGTTCCCGATGCTGACCGGCGCCCATGCCGTGCAGCCGGCGCCGGAGCCGATCCTGGCGCTGTGGGAGTATGACGGCTGGGCCGCGCCGACCGCCGAGCGGCCGTTGGGCCTGCGCTTCGTGCTGCTGGAGGATGGCAGCGTGCTGTTCTCGCCGGACGATCCGGCCTGGGACAGGCTGATCCCCGCGGGATTCTACCAAGCCAAGCTTTCGCCCGACGAGATCGAGGCGCTGGTCGGCCGCATCGACAGCATTCTGCGGCGCGAAGCGAGGGACGCGCAATTGCCGACGCGCGAAGGCAACTGGACCGCCTTCTATTTCCGCGATTCCGAAAGCGGCGCGCCGCAGCGGGCGGAGGTCGCCGGCCATCCTTGCCTGGCGCACGGCCGGGTATTCAGCGCCACGGCGCCGGTAGAAGGCCTGCGCGCGGCGCAGAACAGCGAGGACCGCGAGGCGCTGTCGCCCGCCCTGCGCGAAGTGTGCAATCTGCTGACCCAGTTCCACCATGAGGGCGCCAAGGACTGGAACCCGGCAGAGTTGCCGGCGCCGATCCCCCGCTGATGGATCGGCCTTGAAAGCGCCGCAATCCCTCCCTATCTCTGCGCGCATCCAAAAAGGCGCCGATCCCATGACCTGAGCTTGACCTTCCGCTGCCCCTGATCGCCGACGCACGCTCGAGGTGCGTCTGCGTCACGGCAGCAGACGGAGGTCAAGATGAACGCGCCGAACATTCTCCGCCGCCCGAATTCCCGGGCGGCGCGCATCCGAATCTATCACGCCTATGCCTTGATGGCCGCCTTACAGCGGCTGTCGCCTAGGACGCGGCGGCAGACGCGACGGCGCATCGCCGGGGCGGCGGTTACCGCGATGATGGTGCTGAAGCGTGGGCTGGAGATCACCAGCCATCCCTTCGAGGCGGCGGGTTACCCGCTGGTCCTGTCGGCGCGCTGGAACGAAGCGCGCGCCACCCTCACGATCGAGATCGACCTGCGGCAGAAAGGCGTGCCGATGCGGACGGTGGTCGGCGCGCCGGTCGCGCGCTGGCGGAAGCGGGAGTGATTACTGCGTGACGGGGATGGCGGTGACGCTGTTATAGGGCGAGCCGTCGATCAGCTTGGTCGACCAGACCAGATAGACCAGCACGTTCTTGTCTTCGTCATAGAACCGGCTGACCCGCATTTCCTTGAACAGGATGGAGGTGTCTTCGCTGAATACCACCTCGCCTTTCCTGCCGCGCTCGATGTCGCCGGTGATCTTCACCGGGCCGGTGGCGCGGCAGGCGATGGAAAAGCGGCTGGGGTCCTCGGCCAGGCCGACCCAGCCGCTCAAGCCGCCGGTCTCGGCGCGGCTGACATAGCAGCTCGCATTCTCGACCTTCGGGTCGTCGAAGCGGTCGATCACCACCTTGTCGTTCGGCCCGACGACGCGAAAGGTCGTCGACACTTCGCCGACGCGCTCCTGGGCGAGGGCGGGCAAGGACAGCAGCGCCAGCAAGCCGGCAGCGGCGAAATGTTTGAGCATAGGAGAGCTCCGTTGGGCCATGACATTGGCTAGATGGCCCGGCGATGCCTTCAAGGCAAGATGCGGCCGCAAACACTCGTTCGTCATCCCGGGCTCGACCCGGGATCCATTCCGCAGTCGCTAGAGCATCGGAAAAATGGACCCCGGCGCAAGCGGCCGGGGTGACGATGAAAGTGGGGTTGAACCGATCGGCCTGCCGCCGCGACTAAGACAGCCTGCCGTGGCAATGCTTGTATTTCTTGCCCGATCCGCAGGGGCAGGGGGCGTTGCGGTTGACCTCGCCGCCGCCATTGGCCATGGCCGGCGCCCGCGCGGGCTCGGCCTGCGGCGCGGGCGCCAGGGCCGGCTCCTGCTGGCGGATCTCGATGTGAGACAGCAGGGTCGTGATCTGGTCACGCAGGCGCGTGAGCAGATCCTCGAACATCTCGAAGGCCTCTTTCTTGTATTCGTTCAGCGGGTCGCGCTGGCCATAGGCGCGCAGGCCGATGCCGTGGCGCAGATGGTCAAGCGCCAGCAGATGCTCCTTCCAATCCTGGTCCAGCACCTGCAGCAGCAGCGTCTTTTCCGCGACGCGCATCACCTCGGGGCCAAGGCGCGCGGCCTTTTCCGCCATCTTGCGGTCGACCGCGTCGGTCACCCGCTCGCGCACCGCTTCGTCGGCGATGCCCTCTTCCTTGGCCCAATCCGCGACCGGCAGGTTGAGGCCGAAAATGCGCATCAACTCTTCATGCAGGCCGGCCGTGTCCCACTGCTCGGGGTAGGCCTTCTCCGGCATGTAGCGGGCGATCAGGTCGTCGATCACCTCGTGGCGCATATCCTTGATCTCCTCGGAGAGATCGGTGGCCTGCATCAGATCCTTGCGCTGCTCATAGATGACCTTGCGCTGGTCGTTCATCACGTTGTCGAACTTGAGCAGGTTCTTGCGCATGTCGAAGTTGCGCGCCTCGACCTTCTGCTGCGCCTTTTCCAGTGCCTTGTTGACCCAGGGATGTGCGATCGCCTCGTCCTCCTTCAGGCCCAGGCGCTTCAGCATGGTGTCCATGCTCTGCGAGGCGAAGATGCGCATCAGGTCGTCTTCGAGCGACAGATAGAACTTGGAGCGTCCCGGGTCGCCTTGGCGGCCGGCGCGGCCGCGCAACTGGTTGTCGATGCGGCGGCTCTCGTGCCGCTCGGTGCCGATGATGTAGAGGCCGCCGGGGAAGGTCAGGGTCTTGGCCGGCTTGCCGTTCTTGGCCGGCTCCAGCTCCCACACCTCGCAGGCGTTCAGCACCTTCTCGCGCTTCTCGGCGATCTCGGCCTTGATCTTGTCGATGCGGCGGTCGCGCTCGGTGCCCTCGGGCACGTCGGCCAGCTCGCGCTGGATGCGCATCTGCAGATTGCCGCCCAATTGAATGTCGGTGCCGCGGCCGGCCATGTTGGTGGCGACGGTGACGGCGCCGGGCACACCGGCCTCGGCGATGATATAGGCTTCCTGCTCGTGATAGCGGGCGTTCAGCACCTGGTGCGGGATGTTCTCTTTCTTGAGGAGGCCCGAGATCAGCTCCGACTTCTCGATCGACACGGTGCCGACCAGCACTGGCTGGCCGCGCTCGCGGGCGCGGCGAATCTCGTGCACGATCGACTTGTACTTCTCTTTCGCAGTGCGATAGATCTCGTCGTCCTGGTCCTCGCGCTTCACCGGCACGTTGGTCGGGATCTCGATCACGTCGAGGCCGTAAATGTCGGAGAATTCCGGCGCCTCGGTCATCGCCGTGCCGGTCATGCCGGACAGATTCGGATAGAGGCGGAAATAGTTCTGGAAGGTGATCGAGGCCAGCGTCTGGTTCTCGTTCTGGATCTGCACGTTTTCCTTGGCTTCCAGCGCCTGGTGCAGGCCTTCCGAGTATCGCCGCCCTTCCATCATGCGGCCGGTGAACTCGTCGATGATGACGACCTTGTTGTCCTTCACCACGTAATCGACGTCGCGGGTGAACAGCTTGTGCGCGCGCAGCGCCTGGTTCACGTGATGCACCAGGCTGACATTGCCGACATCGTACAGGCCGCCCTGGCGCAGCAGGCTGGAGGCGCGCAGCAGCTTCTCGATGCTCTCCTGGCCATCCTCGGTCAGGGTCACGTGCCGCGTCTTCTCGTCCTTCTCGTAATCCTTCTCGGCCAGATGCGGGATCAGCTTGTCGACCTTGGCATAGAGCTCGGAATTGTCTTCCGTCGGGCCGGAGATGATCAGCGGCGTGCGCGCCTCGTCGATCAGGATCGAGTCCACTTCGTCGACGATGGCGAAGTTAAAGGGCCGTTGGACCATGTCCTCAAGCCGGAACTTCATGTTGTCGCGCAGATAGTCGAAACCGAACTCGTTGTTGGTGCCGTAGGTGACGTCGCAATCATAGGCGGCGCGGCGCTCCGCATCGCTCAAGCCATGCACGATGACCCCGACGGTGAGGCCGAGGAAGCGATAGATGCGCCCCATCCATTCGGCGTCGCGCTTGGCGAGATAGTCGTTGACGGTGACGACATGAACGCCGTTGCCCTGCAGCGCGTTGAGATAGACCGCCAGGGTGGCGACCAGCGTCTTGCCTTCGCCGGTCTTCATCTCCGAGATCTTGCCCTGGTGCAGCACCATGCCGCCCATCATCTGGACGTCGAAATGACGCTGGCCCAGGGTGCGCACCGCCGCTTCGCGCACGGTGGCGAAGGCGTCGGGCAGGATGTCGTCCAGGGTCTCGCCTTTTTCGAGCCGCGCCCGTAAGAGCCCGGTCCGGGCCGCGAGCTCGCTGTCGCTCAATTTCTGGAGTTCCGGTTCCAGCCCGTTGATGGCCTGGACCGTTTTCCCTAAACCCTTGATGAAACGGTCATTGGCGGACCCGAAGACCCGCTTGGCCAAGGCGGCAAACATTCAAAACCTCGGAAGGATACGTGCGGTCGATCAGCGGAAACAGATAGGTGCCAAGCCCAGCGAAGTCAACTTAACTAAGGCCTTAGCGGGGCCCGTCCGGAACCCGCCCGATCACGGGGTTTTTCCTTGTGACACCGGGGCTTATTGGGCATGATGCCGGCCTTTCCCGAGGCCGGCTGCGACGATCCGGATGGACGGCCCGGCATCCCAAGCAATCGTGATTTAGGAAATACCCAAGCCCATGCCCAAAGCCCTTTTCCGCGCCGCCCTCCTTGCCGGGGCGGCCCTCGTCGCGTCCCCCTTGTCCCTGGCCGGTATCGCCCTCGCCCAGGAGACCCAGCCGGCGCCCGAGGCGACCCAGCCCGAGGCGAGCCAGCCCCAAGCGACGCAACCGGGGGTTACCCAGACCCAGGCCGACCCGAACCAGGTGGTGGCGCGCGTCAACGGCAAGGACATCACCCGCCAGATGGTGATCGATTCCGCGGCCGGCCTGCCGCCCGAGGTCCACGCCCAGCTCGACATGCTGTTTCCGCAACTGGTCGAGCGCTACGTGACGCTGAGCCTGCTGACGGACAAGGGCCGGGCCGAAGGCCTGGCCGAGGATGCCGAGGTCAAGAAGCGGGTCGCCGATTTCGAGAGCGAAACCATCGGCAAGGCCTATTTCTCCCGCGTGCTGGAACAAAGGATGACGCCGGAGGCGATCAAGGCCCGCTACGACCAGTGGGTGAAGGAGAACCCGCCAAAGGAAGAGGTGCGCGCGGCGCACATCCTGGTCGCGACCGAGGATGAGGCCAAGGCGATCATCGACCAGGTGGCCGGCGGCGGCGATTTCGCCGCCATCGCCAAGGAGAAGTCGACCGACAAGGGCAGCGGCGCCCAGGGCGGCGAGCTCGGCTGGTTCACCCAGGACGTGATGGTGAAGGAATTCGCCGACGCGGCCTTCGCCATGCAGCCCGGCGACGTCAGCAAGGCGCCGGTGAAGAGCCAGTTCGGCTTCCACGTCATCAAGCTGGAAGAACGCCGCACGCAACCGGTGCCGACCTTGGACGAGAAGCGCCAGGAGATCGAATCCGACCTGGTGATGCAGATCCAGCAGGCGGTGACGCAGGAATTGCGCAAGGACGCCAAGGTCGAGATTCTGGGGCCCGACGGCAAGCCGGTGACGCAGCCGTAACAATCATCGGGAATAAGAACTCGGGAAGCAAACTCGGGACTCTGATGGGGGAAATGATCTGATGTCGCATCCGGTATCGCCCTTGGCGCCGGCGAAGAGCCCAACCTTGCCCGCTTTGGCCGGAATCCGGCTGGCGGCGCGGGAATGCAATGTCCGCTACAAGAACCGAACCGATGTCATGCTGATGGAGCTGGCGCCCGGCACCACCATCGCCGGGGTGCTGACCAAGTCGCTGACCCGCTCGGCGCCGGTCGATCTGTGCCGCAAGCACCTGAAGGGCGGCAAGGCGCGGGCCATCCTGGTCAATTCCGGCAATTCCAACGCCTTCACCGGCAAGGCCGGCATCGCCTCGGTCGAGCGCTGCGTGAAGGCGACGGTCGCGGCCTTGAAATGCAAGCCAAGCGAGGTCTATCTGGCCTCCACCGGCGTCATCGGCGAGCCGATGGCGGATGACAAGATCACCGGCAATTTGCCGGCGATCATCAAGGACCTGAAGGGTGATGCCTGGGCGGACGCCGCCGCGGCGATCATGACCACCGACACGTTCCCCAAGCTTGCCACCCGGCAGGCGAAGATCGGCGATGCGACGGTGACCATCAATGGCATTGCCAAGGGCTCCGGCATGATCGCGCCGGACATGGCGACCATGCTGTCCTTCGTCGCCACCGACGCGAAGATTCCGGCGCCGATCCTGCAGGAGTTGCTGGAACGCGGTGCCGACCGGTCCTTCAATTCCATCACCGTCGACGGCGACACGTCGACCAGCGACACCTTGCTGCTGGCGGCGACGGGCGCGGGGCCGAAGCATCCCAAGCCCAAATCCGCCGGCGATCCGGTGCTGAAGGAGTTCCGCGCGGCGCTGGAAGACCTGCTCGCCGACCTTGCCATCCAGGTGGTGAAGGACGGCGAGGGCGCCTGCAAGCTGGTGACCATCGACGTGACCGGCGCCGCCACTGCGCGCGCGGCGCGGCGCATCGGCCTTTCCATCGCCAATTCGCCGCTGGTGAAGACCGCCATCGCCGGCGAGGACGCCAATTGGGGCCGCATCGTCATGGCGGTGGGCAAATCGGGCGAGAAGGCCGACCGCGACAAGCTTTCCATCGCCATCGGCGGCGTCACCATCACGCAGAAGGGCCAGCGCGTGCCCGACTATGACGAAACGCCGGTCGCCGCCCACATCAAGGGCCGCGACGTGCGCATCGCCGTCGATGTCGGCGTGGGCAAAGCGACGGCGCGGGTATGGACCTGCGACCTGACCCACCGCTATATCGAGATCAATGCCGATTACCGTTCCTGACCTGACGACCGACCGGCTGCTGCTCCGCGCGCTGACCCCCGCGGATGCGGTGGAGATTGCGCCTTTGGTCAATGATTGGGAGGTGGCGCGCTACACTTCGCACATCCCGCACCCCTACACGGTGCAGATGGCGGACGAGTTCATTGCCGCCCAGGCGGAAGCGCCGGACAACGGCTCGCGCGTCTTCGCCATCGTGCGTAATGACGACCGGAAGCTGATTGGCTGCGTCGGCCTGCATCGCGAGATGGGCGCCAATCACGGCGAGATCGGCTACTGGATCGGCCGCGAATTCTGGGGCCAGGGCTACGCGAGCGAAGCCGTGCAGCGCGTCGTCGACTATGCCTTCAACGATCTCGGCATGGCGGAGCTGGATGCCGGCGCCGTGCCGGTGAACAAGGCCTCGCACCGCGTCCTGGCCAAGGCCGGCTTCATCGCCTGGGACGTGCGCGAGGAGGAAGCGCCCGCACGCGGCCATCCGCTGCAATTGATCGTGCGGCGCCTGAAGCGCGCGCGCTGGCAGGTGCCGAGCGCGGGCCTGCGGCCCAACCTGGTCGTGGTCGCGGTGGCTCTGGTCGATTATGACGGTCGCGTGCTGCTGGCGCAGCGGCCGGAAGGCAAGCCGATGGCGGGCCTGTGGGAATTCCCCGGCGGCAAGATCAATGACGGCGAAAGCCCGGAAGAGGCGTTGATCCGCGAGCTCAAGGAAGAGCTGGCGATCGACGTGAAGAAGGCCTGCCTGGCGCCGCTCACCTTCGCCTCGCACCCGTACGAGAAGTTCCACCTGGTCATGCCGCTCTATGTCTGCCGGCGCTGGGAAGGCCAGGTCGAGCCGCTGGAAGGCCAGCAACTGGCCTGGGTCCGCCCCGCCAAGCTCAAGGACTACCCGATGCCGCCCGCCGACGAGCCGCTGATTCCGGTGCTGCAGGAATTGCTGGGATAGGTTTCTGCCGCCGCTTGCCGCCGCTCAGTCGTCCTCGCGGGGGTGGCGATGCGGGAAGGGCGAGCTCCAGGATAGCGTCTCCAGATCGAAGGCGATGCCGCGCTCCGGCTCGGCACAGGTCTGCTGCACGATTGGGAACACGACGCGGTTGCCTTCGCGCATCGTGCCGCCTTGATAGATGTTCGGGCGTACCACGGGTGCGTTCACCGGAATCTCCGCCAGCGCATAGCTATCCGCGTGCAGGCAAAGCACCACGATCCCACCACGCCGTTCCGGATGGCGATCACCATCGACGATGCCGAAGATGTAGATGCAGTCTTCATGGACCGCACCGGCCAGGGAGCTGAGCGGTGGAAAGTCCTCCTTCGGATAGGCCAATATCTCGATCGTGCCATCCG
>DASZQC010000557.1:0-4086 GCA_035549815.1 Dongiaceae bacterium | reverse complement strand
GTCAAGGCGATATCCTTTTCCTCGGTCACGATGACCTCGCGCACGTCGCGGATCTCGCGGAAGTCGGCGGTGGCGCTGACCGGGCGCTTGTCGCGCTCGCGGATGACGAAGCGGACCTCGGCGCGATGTGGCAGGATGGCGCCACGCCAGCGCCGCGGGCGGAAGGCGCTGATCGGCGTCAGGGCCAGCACGCCGGCGCCAAGTGGCAGGATCGGCCCGTAGGCGGAGAGATTGTAGGCGGTGCTGCCGGCCGGCGTCGCCATGATGATGCCGTCGCAGATCAGCTCCGGCAGGCGCTCGATCCCGTCGATGTGGATGGCGATCTTCGCCGCCTGCGCCGTCTGGCGCAGCAGGGAGACTTCGTTGAAGGCGATGGCGCGCTCCTCGCGGCCGTTGCGGTCCCAGGCGCGCATCAGCAGCGGATGGATCTGGCTGCGCTTGGCCTGGGCGAGGCGGCGCGGCAGGTCCTCGCGGTCGAACTTGTTCATCAGGAAGCCGATCGTGCCGCAATGCATGCCGAAGATCGGCTTCGGCGTGTTGATCACGCGGTGCATGACGCGGAGCATCGTGCCGTCGCCGCCCAGCACCACCAGGATGTCGGCCGATTGCCAGTCGTGCTCCCCATAGCGCGCGGTCAATGCGGCCTCCGCCTCCTTGGCTTCCGCGCTGTCGGCGGCGATGAAGGCGAGCTTGGGCGTGGACAAAAGGCGGACTCCCCTAAGACGAGGGCCGGAGTATACTGGCCCCCTTCCAGGCCGGGAAGGGCGGGACAACAGGGGGATTTGATGCGTTTGCTGGGGCGTGGCGCTTGGGCGGGACTAGCGGCCGTTTGTGTCGCCGTATGGGCTGCCGTTTTTTCAGGCAATGCCCGCGCGCAGGAAACCGCGGACGAGACCGTGGTCGCCGAGCCCGCCGCAATGTCGCCGGAAGCGGAGGAAGAGGGCGACCATCACGAGGGCTACTATTATCCGAAGCCGCAGACCGTCGAGCATTACCCGGCCGAGGTCTATGTGCTGCCCGGCAGCGACCGCGTGCGGCGCCAGGCCTTCATCATCGGCCTCACCAAGCAACTGATGGGCGGCCAGTACGCACCGCCTTACGGCATCTTCGCCAAGGGCGACGAGTCCGACAAACTGATCATCGTCTCCCTCGGCGACGGGCAGTTGAACACCATCTATCGCGCCCGCGCGCTGCTGGCGATGTTCACCTCGGTCGCGCGCTCGACGTCGTTCTTCCAGCAGAACACACAGCCCGACGAGGCGACGTTCCTGGATCTGCTGAAGCTGCTCGGCTTCCGCCAGGTGACGATCAGCGACGGGCGGGATTTCTGCCACCAGATCATCATCGATTAGACACGCACCGCCATACCCACCGCACCGTTGTCATGGTCGGGCTTGGCCCGACCATCCACGAGTTTCGTGGGGCCGTGCTGAATCGTTGCAGGCAAACTCGTGGATGCCAGGGCCAAGCCCTGGCATGACGGAGTTAATTGATGTGATGGAGTGTTGGAAGTGAGGGCGTCTACCCGCCCGTGACGCTCATATGGCGGCTGACGGCGGGGCCGGTGTGGCGGCGGTCGATGATGAAATCGTGGCCCTTGGGTTTGCGCGCGATGGCTTCGTCCATCGCCTGCATCAGCAGCGCGTCGTCTTCGCTGGCGCGGAGCGGCGCGCGCAGGTCGGCGGCATCATCCTGGCCCAGGCACATGAACAGCGTGCCGGTGCAGGTGAGGCGCACGCGGTTGCAGCTTTCGCAGAAATTATGGGTGAGGGGCGTGATGAAGCCGATGCGCTGGCCGGTCTCCGCCACGCGCACATAGCGCGCCGGGCCGCCGGTGCGATAGTCGATCTCGTCCAGCGCGTAGCGGGTCTTGATCTTCGCGCGCAGGAGCGAGATCGGCAGATACTGGTCCAGCCGGTCCTCGCCGCCGATGTCGCCCATCGGCATGACTTCGATGAAGGTGAGATCGTGGCCTTCGTGCCCGGCCCACTCGATCAGGTCGAAGACCTCGTCATCGTTCACACCCTTCAGCGCCACGGTGTTGATCTTGACCCGGATGCCGGCTTCCTTCGCCGCCTTAAGGCCGTCGAGCACGGGACCCAGCTTGCCCCAGCGCGTGATGCGGGTGAACTTCTCCGGATCGAGCGTGTCGATGGAGACGTTGACGCGCTTCACGCCGTAGGAGGCGAGCTCGCCGGCATATTTGGCGAGCTGGCTGCCGTTGGTGGTGAGGGTCAGTTCCTCGAGATCGCCGGTCTGCAGATGCCGCGACAAGTTGCGGATCAGCGACATGACGTTCTTGCGCACCAAAGGCTCGCCGCCGGTCAGGCGCAGCTTCTTCACGCCGCGGCGCACGAACGCGCTGCACAGCCGGTCCATTTCCTCCAGGGTCAGCAGGTCCGCCTTGGGCAGGAAGGTCATGTCCTCCGCCATGCAATAGACGCAGCGGAAGTCGCAGCGATCCGTCACCGAAACGCGGAGGTAGGAGATGTGCCGGCCGAAGGGGTCGACCATCCCGGGAGCTTTGAAGGGCTGCACCGTCATATCGAACGGAATATAGCGATTGTGACGGCCGATTTCTTCCTCAAAGAAACTAGGGATTTCACGCACTTGACGGCAAGCCGGGCTTGAGCATTCGGACGCCTCGCTGCGTTAGGTCTTTCGTAACGGACTATCATCCTAACTGGCATTGCTCGCACGGAGGGAGAGGGAACATGAAGGGCCGGATCGCCTTAGGACTCGCCGGATCAGTGCTTGTTGGACTGGCGGCCAGCGCATCGTGGGCGGAAACCGCTATTGAGGTGAAACCTCTCGAACAGCGGTTTCTCGTCGTTCCCGGCGCGGAGAATATCCGCGAGACAGCCCCCTTAGAGACGCAAGTCCAGTTCTTCTACACCATTGATCTGGAATATCCGGCACGCGCGATCGGAGAGGCGCAATGGGCGCGGCTGCGCGCTGCCGGCTGGACCCGATGCCGATATCAAGATTCTGGTCAGGAGAGCGCCAATGCTGATTGGGTCAGCTTCATAGACGCCACCGGAACTCCAAATCAGACCATTCATCAACACCTCAGCAATTGGGCGAAGGATGAGCGGATGATCGTGATCAGTCTTCGGTACGTTTCGTCGATTGCGGCGTCTGGCCAAGATGGGAAGCCCGAGAATACGAGACAGATCGTGAATGTCATTTTTGAAGACGCGCACGGATACGAAATGGCCGAATGGCTCCAGCTTGATTGTTCCTAATCAGCGAAGGATGCTGACTGGAAATCAGCCACCTGCAGATTGAAATGCCGCAACAAACTCTGGGTCCAATCATCGGCGTCATCCTGGCCGGCGGCCTGTCGAGCCGCATGGGCGGGGGCGACAAGGGGCTGCGCGCGCTGGGCGACCGGCCGCTGTTGCTGCATGTCATTCAGCGGTTGCGGCCGCAGGTGGACAGGCTGGTGCTGAACGCCAATGGCGATCCGGCGCGCTTCGCTGGATTCAACCTGCCGGTGATCCCGGATTCGGTGCCGGATTTCGCCGGGCCGCTGGCCGGCATTCTGGCTGGCATGGATTGGGCGGCGGACGAGCTGCCGGAAGCGCATTACATCGTCACCGTGCCGGCCGACGGTCCGTTCCTGCCGCGCGACCTGGTGGCCCATCTCGGCAAGACGCTCCTGGACGAGGATGCCGAGCTGGCCGTGGCGGCCAGCGCCGGGCAGCCTTATCCCGTGATCGGGTTGTGGCCGGTGGCGTTGCGGGAGGATTTGCGCCGGGCACTCACCGCCGAAGACGTGCACAAGGTCGATGCCTGGACGGCCCGCTATCGCCGGGTGACCGCCAGCTTTTCGACCGACCCGGTCGACCCGTTCTTCAACGCCAACACGCCGGAGCAACTGGCCGAGGCGGAGCGGCTGCTGACGGCCCATCCGAGCTTGTAGCCGGGTAGCGCTTTAACGATTTTCCCTGCTTTTACCCCCGGACTCATGTAAGACCCATTCACATGAGCTGGTCCAAGGACGGGCCGGGTGAGCGCAAGGGCTATCACCACGGCAATCTGCGCGAGGCGCTGATCCGCGCCGCGCTGAACCTGATCGGGGAG
>DASZQC010000556.1:0-10549 GCA_035549815.1 Dongiaceae bacterium | reverse complement strand
TGAGCGGCCCCAGCACCGTGCCGGCACCGCCCATCAGCACCCACAGCAGCACCAGGATCGAATATTCGATGGAGGCGAAGGTGGCGCCGACATAGGCGAACAGCAGGGCATAGGCGCCGCCGGCGGCGCCCGCCAGCAGGCCGGACAGCGCCAATGCCAGCAGCTTGTAGCGGAAGGTGTCGTAGCCCAGCATCTTCGCGCGGTCCTCATTCTCGCGGATCGCGACCAGGGTCCGTCCGAAGCGGGAGCGCACAAGCAGCAGGCACAGGATGATGGCGCCTGCGAACAGAGCCAGGGCCAGGTTGTAGCGCGTCGCCGGGTCGATCAAATCGACCGGCCAGCCCAGCAGATTGAAGCGGCGGCTCGTTTCGGCGATGACGATCCCCTCGTCGCCGCGCGTCACCTCGTTGAAATAGAGCACCAGCAGGAAACAGGCCTGGGCGAACATCATGGTGACGATCATGAAGGCGACGCCGGTGGTGCGTAGCGCCACCAGCCCGACGGCGATCGCGAGACACAGCCCCGCGATCGCGCCGCAGATGAAGCCGCTGACCGGATCGACGGCGAAGTAATGCACCGTCAGGCCGGCGCCATAGAGGCCGGCGGCGAAGAACATCGCATGCCCCAGGCTCAACAGCCCCGTATAGCCGAACAGTAGGTTGTAGCCCACGGCATAGCTCGCCAGCACCAGGATGCGGGCGAAATTGGTGTGATGATAGGCCGGCAGCACGAATTGCAGCAGGAACAGCAATACAAGAACGCCGCCATGCAGCAGGATCGAATTGCGTGTCGGCAGGCTCATCGCGCCCTCGCGCGGGGAGCGCCGCTGAACAGCCCGTTGGGCCGGAACACCAGGACGAGGGCCACCAGCAGGGTGGCGAAGATCTTGGCGAGAGTCGGCGCGAAGAAGGCCGACATCACGCCGTCGGTCAGGCCGATGATCAAGGCCGCGATGACCGTGCCACGCAGGTTGCCCAGCCCGCCGATAATGACCACGATGAAGGAAAGCAGCAGCGGGTCCTGGCCCATCAGATAATGCGCTGGGGTGATCGGCACGATGAGCACGCCGGCGATGGCGGCCAGCATCGCGCCGGCGGCGAAGACGGCGGCATAGACCCGGCCGACGGGGATGCCGAAGGCCTGCGCCGTCTCGCTGTCGAACTGGGTCGCGCGCATGATGATGCCGAATTTGCTGCGCGTGATGGCGAGCCAGGCGAGGATGAGCAGGATCGCGGAGATGCCTGCGACGCTGAGCTTGTAGCCGGAATAGCCGAACCAGGGCAGCACGATGCGGAAATAGAAGGGCGGCTCGACCGAGCGCGCGTCCGGCCCATAGGTCATCAGCACCAGTTGCTGGATGATGTAGAGCAGGCCGATGGTGGCGACGATGGTCGCCTCCGGCTGGTAGTTGAAGCGGCGCAGGATCAGCCGGTCGATCAGCCAGGCGCCGGCGCCGACCGCGACCGGCGCCGCGACGACCGCCACCAGGAAGCCGAGCGCCGGGTTCGGGATCAGATGGCTGAACCACCAGGCCAGCACCGCGCCCAGCATGACGAACTCGCCATGTGCCACGTTGACCACGCGCATGACGCCGAACACCAGCGACAGGCCCAGCGCCGCCAGCGCCAGCACCAGCGCCGACACGGTGCCTTCCATCAATGCCAGAAGCAGATGCGGGCCGAAGCTCATGGTGCATCCCCGCACCAAAATCTCCCTCCCCCGGCTCGGGGGAGGGGATTCTTCTCAGTCATGCCCTACAGCGGCATCTTGGTGTAGTCGGTCTCCGGCTCGTAGAGGCCGTCGGCGATCTCGGTGCGGTGGACGACGTTGAGCTTGCCGCCTTCGACCTTGGAGATGAACTGGTGGCCGAAGCACTGGTGCAGTGCGCCGGAGAAGGTCTTGTCGCCCTGCGGGTGCTCGTTGCCTTCCTTGAACTCGGCGATCGCTTCCGTCGCTTCGATCAACGCTTTCTTGTCGGCGTCGGTGGCCGACTTGTAGCCGCTCGCCTCCATCGCCTGCTTGATGACATACAGCGTCTCCCAGCAGCCGAACATGTGCGAATAGGTCGAGACATCTTTCGCGTCTTCCAGGCTGGCGCCGGAATTGTCGACGCCGACCGCGGCGCGATAGGCCTTGTCCGCCTCGGTCTGGTTGGCCTGAGCATAGCGCGGGTTGGCTTCCCAGAAATAGGTGCCGTCGAGGAATTCCAGGCCGGGGCTGGCCATGTCGACCGCCTCGAGGGAATCGATGAAGCCGAAGATCTGCGGCCGGTTGGAGCCGTAGAACTCGCCCATCTCCTTCACGAAGGTCAGCACGCCCGGCCCGACCATGACGTGATACAGCACCTCGGTGTCGGAGGGAATCTGCGGGAAATACTTGGTGTAGGAGGTTTCCGTCGGTGGGATCGGCAGCAGCGTCGTCACCTTGCCGCCCTGCTTCTCGATCGCGGCGCTGAAATAGTCGCGGTGATCGTAGCCGAAGGCATAGTCCGGGAAGATCATGGCGACCTTCTTGCCCAGGTTCTGGCCGATCCAGGGCGCCATGGAGCTGACCTGCGACTTCACGTCGGTGATGCCCGGCTGGAACACATAGCGGTTGAGCGCGCCCGAGGCGACATGGTGGCCTTCGCTGACCACGAAATAGGGCAGCTTCAATTCGCCGGCGCGCGGCGCCGAGCCCATCACCACATGCGAGAACAAGGTGCCGAAGGCCAAGTCGACCTTGTGCTGCGAGGCGAATTTCTCGACCACCTCCGCACCGCGCTTCGGGTCGGTGCCGTCATCCTCGAAGATGATCTCGACCGGGCGGCCGCCGATGCCGCCGGCCGCGTTGATGATCTTCAGCGCGGCATTGGTGGTGCGCTCGTACCAGCGGCCATAGGCGGCGCCGATCCCGGTGCGATGCACCTGGAAGCCGAGGCGGATCGGCTCGCTCGACTGGGCCTGGGCATAGCGTACGAAGCCGGGCGCCAATCCCAGCGCGGCGCCCGCGCCGAGTGCCTGCAAGGCGGTGCGGCGCGACACTGAAGTCTTCAGGTGGGAATTTTTCGGATAGACGGAAGACGGACTCTTGGACCGAGTCATGTGAACCTCCCCCAGTTGCGTGGAATCCCTGTGAAAACTTTGTTCTTGATCACGGCATCGGTAGATCGTTCGTATACAAATTAATCACGGCAAAGGCCGAAACTCAACGCCCACCTTGGTCTATCCGGCCGTCGGCGTCGCCAGCAGCCAGAGCCCGAACACGGTATAGGCGACCATCAGGGCCGCCAGCGGAATTTGCAGCAGCAGAACCTGCCGTCGCGCCCGCACCAGGCGCAGGGTTACGGCATGCGCCACCACCACCGCCAGGATGTGACCCAGCACGATTCCGGCCGCCTGCAGGTTCCAGATCACCGACACGTCGTGGGCGTTCGCCAGGAACGACGTGGTCACGCCATGCATACGGTCATGCGCATGGGCCCAGCCCAGCGCGAAAGGATCGGTCAGCGCGATGGAAGCGTACTGGCCGTTCACCAGGAAGATGGTCAGGTAATGCGCGAACTGGAAGCCGATGGAAATCGGCAGGATGGAGAGCGCCAGCCGCCCGGCGATGTCGAGCGCGCTGCGTCCCGCGCCCTCCAGCCGGCAGCCGAGCCGGATGGCGGCCAGAAACAATCCGGCCAGCGCCAGCCACGATCCGATCAGGCCCGCGCTGTTCAAGCCGATCACCGCGCTGCGCCCGGGGAACTCCAGCGGGTTGATCCCGGCATGGCCGAGCCACCAGAAAGTGCGATTGAGTCCGTCGAACGAGACGGTGGCGAGCGCCAGCAGCACGAACAGGATACCGCTGCCGCACAGCCCGGCGCCGTCCGCCAATCTTCGTCCGGGAAACATCAGGACCAAGCGGCCATCCTCCACGCCCAAAGGCGCCAGTCGCGCGACGAAGCGGAAGAACACGGAAAATGCTTCGGCCTTCTCCAGCCAGGCGTGCGCACCGAACAGGGTCATGCCGGCCCAGGTGACGAGGCTGTAGCCGATGACGGCCCGTGCCAGGATGGCCGGGTCATCCGGCGCGGGATAGACCAGCTCGAACCAGGCGAAGGCGAGCAAGGCGAGGATGGAAGGCCAATAATCGAGCCGCTTCGGATAGGGAAGGCACCCATCGCGCGCCTTTAAGATGCGCCGCGCCAACGCGAACGGTCCGATCCACGGATTGAACCAGCGCCACAGGTTGCCGAGCAGCGCGTGCAGCAAGGTGACGCCGACCCACCACAGGGTCCACACCGTCAGCGGCAGCGGATTGGCCAGCGGGTCGCGGCTGCCGGCGAAGCCCGCCACCACCAGGATCAGCAGCAGGATGAAGGCCAGCAGGCTCGGCCAGGTCTCGTTGGGCAAGGCCAAGCGCGCCAGTTGAACGCGCGCCGTCACGATCCGCTCCACCAGTGCCGCGGGGACGAAGGCCAGGATCGTGAACGAGGCTGCCACCGCCAGAGCGCCGCCAATCAGGTAATGGCCGGTCGGCAGCAGCAGGACGAAGGCGCGCTCCGACGTATGGGCCGAAACGCCCTCGGGCATCAAAACAAGGATCGCGGCGAACAAGGCCACGACAGCGAAAGACACTCGCATTTTATCCGAATCCCCCAATGCGACGTCACCTGCGGTCTTCACGGAGCGTACCGCACTCACGGGCCGATCAGCAATCGGCGAGGTGTGCGCTGCGAAAATGCGCTTGGCGGTTTGACGCCCAAGGTTTGATCGTGGGGTTTGATCGTGGGGCAATTTGCGCCATAGTCAGGGCCGAGCAAATCCCCACCATGGAACAATGCCCACATGACGACAGCGGAAATCGGCCTGATCGGTCTCGGCGTCATGGGCGCCAATCTGGCGCTCAACATCGCCGAGAAAGGCTTCCCCATCGCGGTCTATAACCGCACGGCGGAGACCACCCGGAAATTCCATGCGGGCGCCGGCGCACTCGCCAATCGTGTCGTTCCGACCGGCTCGCTGACGGAGTTCGCCGCCGCGATCCGCCCGCCGCGCCCCATCATCATCATGGTGACGGCGGGCGATGCCGTTGACCAGCAGATGGCGACCTTGCAGCCGATGCTGACGCCGGGCGACATCCTGATCGACGCGGGCAACGCCAACTTCCGCGACACGATGCGCCGCTCCGCCGCGGTCAGCAGCAATACGCCGGCTTTCATGGGCATCGGTGTCTCTGGCGGCGAAGAGGGCGCGCGCCATGGCCCCTCGATCATGGCCGGCGGCGCCGCGCAATCCTATGCGCGGGTGGAAAAGGTGCTGACCTCCATCGCCGCCAAATACAAGGGCGAGGCCTGCTGCGCGTGGCTCGGCGACAATGGCGCCGGCCATTTCGTGAAGACCATCCACAACGGCATCGAATATGCCGACATGCAGATGATCGCGGAGATCTACGGCATCCTGCGCGACGGCCTGGGGCTGGGCGCCAAGGAGATCGGCGACATTTTCGCACGCTGGAACAAGGGGCGGCTGAACTCCTATCTCATCGAAGTGACCGCCGCGGTGCTGGCGGCGACGGATGCGAAGACCGGCGCGCCGACCGTCGATGTCATCCTGGATCGCGCGGGGCAAAAGGGCACCGGCCGCTGGTCGGTGATCGAGGCGCAGAATCTGGGCGTGCCGGCGATGGCGATCGAGGCCGCGGTAGCGGGGCGCAACCTGTCCGCCTTCAAGGCGGAGCGCGAGGCCGCCGACAAGATCTACGCGATCCCGCAGGCGCGCCTGTCGCCGTCGGATCGCCAAGCGTTCCTCGACCAGCTCGAGCTGGCGCTCTATGCCGGCAAGCTGTCGGCCTACGCGCAGGGCTTCGCGGTGATGGAGGCCGCGTCGCGCGAATTCGCCTGGAGCCTGCCGATGCCGACCATCGCCCGCATCTGGCGCGCCGGCTGCATCATCCGGTCGCAGTTCCTGGATGCGATTGCCTCGGCCTTCCCCGCCTCGGGTCGCTTGGACAATCTGCTGGTGGCGCCGGCCTTCGTCGGCGAGATGAAGCAATCCGTGCCGTCGCTGCGCAGGACCATCGCCGACGCGGCGAATTACGGCTTGCCGGTGCCGGCTTTGTCGGCGTCGCTGGCCTATTTCGACACCTATCGCCGGGCGCGAGGCACGGCCAATCTGATCCAGGCGCAGCGCGATTTCTTCGGCGCCCACGGCTTCGAGCGCATCGGGGAGGCCGGCGCGCATCACGGCAATTGGAACGGGTGAGGAAACCTATGCCCCGAAGAGTTGGATCATCAGCCAGATATTGGCGGCGACGATCACCGCGAACAGGAACCAGGACAGCAGCGCCGTCGATGGCGCGTTGCGCAGCGACCCCATCAGGCCCTGGTCGCTGGTCATGCGGATCAGCGGATAGATCGCAAAGGGCAGTTGCGCGCTCAAGACCACCTGGGTCAGCACCAGCATGTTGCCGACAGAATCCTCGCCGAAGGCCAGCACGCCAATCAGTGCCGGAATGATCGCCAGTACGCGGGTCAGCAAGCGCCGCTGCCAGCAGGGGATCTTGAGGTCGATGAAGCCTTCCATGATCACCTGACCCGCCACCGTTCCGGTGAAGGTCGAGCTCTGGCCGGAAGCGAACAAGGCGATGCCGAACAGGATGCTGGCCGCCGCGGTGCCGGCGATCGGCTCCAGCAGCCGGTAGGCTTGGTCGATCTCCGTCACCTCGCCGACGCCGTTCACATGGAACGCCGCGCCCGCCAGGATCAGGATCCCAGCATTGATCAGGAAGGCGAAGCTGAGGCTGACGATCACGTCGATGGTGGCGAAGCGGATCGCGGTACGCTTGGATGCCACATCCTCGCCGGTCAGTCGCGTCTGCACGATGGAGGAATGCAGATAGAGATTGTGCGGCATCACCGTGGCGCCCAGGATGCCGATCGCCAGATAGAGCGCGCCGACATCGCCCAGCACCGAGACGGACGGCACCAGGCCGCGCGTCACATCAACCATGTTCGGCTGCACCAGCAGCAACTCCACCAGGAAACACAGGCCGATGGTCAAGATGAGGCCCAGCATGATCGCCTCGAGACGGCGGAAGCCGCGCCCCTGCAGGCCGAGCACGATGATGGTGTCGAGCCCGGTCAGGACGATGCCCCAGGCGAGCGGCAATCCGAACAGCAGCTTCAGCGCCAACGCGCAACCCAGCACCTCGGCCACGTCGCAGGCGATGATCGCCACTTCCGCCAGCAGCCACATGATGCGGCCGGCGGCATAGCCGTAGCGGTCGCGCGTGGCGCGGGCCAAATCCTTGCCGGCGACGATGCCGAGACGCAGACTCAACCCCTGCAGCACCATGGCGGCGAGGCTGGACAGCAGCACGACGAACAACAGGTCATAGCCATATTGCGAGCCGGCGGCGATGTCGGTTGCCCAGTTGCCCGGATCCATGTAGCCGACCGAGACCAGCAGGCCCGGCCCGGCGAATTTCAGCAGCCGCGTCCAGACCGGCGCGCGCGGGTCGATCCTGATCGATCCGCGGACTTCCGATGGGCAGAAGGGGGCGGTGGCGGTAACAGGCAGGCGAAACATGCTGAGGCGGCGATCCGGTGTGGTTGGCGCGGCCATTCTGCCGGAAGCACGCCAGGAAATGCCAGCCCGCCTGACTCCGCCGCTCGATGTCCGCTTCGCCGGACCAACACGATATGCTCCGTCATGGAGCGCACGACACGAGCTCGTGCTGCTGCGCGACGCGCCGGCAAGGTGTTCAGCCATCGCTCGTCAAGAACGTCGGCCGCGCGATGTCGCTGCCCGGCAGAATCCGGCGAGCGCGCGATCCTGCTCGTTGAAACGACTTTGCCCACGAGCCAACCGGCCGCATCGCCGCGATGGATTGCGGGGAGATCGTTCTCGGCGAGGCCGGCGTTGACTTTGACTCGCAGATAATGCGCCGAAAATCTTGGTCTGGCGGCGAGCCCGGCCGCCGGGTCGGCGACGCGGTTATAAAAGCCGATATTTTCCAATGATTTGGCGAGATTCGGATAAATGGCCGTTCGAGAGAGGCTTGACAGACTCTAATCTCTAGTATCCAGATAGAGAAGATATAGTTAGGTAGAAGGCAAGAGGCGGGATGAACAAGCGGAGCAGGAGACTGCCTTCCCTCAACGCGCTGCGCGCGTTCTGGGCGGCTGCGCGCCATAGCAGCTTTGCGTCCGCGGCGGAGGAACTGCATGTGACCCCTTCCGCGGTCAGCCTGCAGATCCGGCACCTCGAGGAGGATCTCGAGCTGAAGCTATTCGAGCGCACGCCGAAGGGCCTGGCGCTCACCGCCGATGGTGAAAAGCTGTTGCCCGGCATCAACCAGGCCTTCGAGCATCTGCGCGGCAGCATCGCGGCGCTGGACGAGCAATCGGCGCGCGCCTCGACACTTTCGATCTCGGTCGCCCCCTCCTTCGCCGCCAAATGGCTGCTGCCGCGGCTGGGCGCCTTCCTCGACCGCCATCCGGAGCTTGAGGTCGACGTGAAGGCGAACATGGAATTGACCGACTTCGCCAAGGAGGATGTCGATCTCGCGATCCGCTATGGCGGCGGCAATTATCCGGGCTTCGAGGTCGAGCTTTTGCTGCGCGACCGGATGTTTCCTGTGTGCAGCCCGGAGCTGCTGATGCGCCACGGCCAACGCGACCCGCACAGGGTCTTTGTCGAGGCGCCGTTGCTGCACGACGTCAGCGCCGACCTCGATCCCGCTGTGCCCAGTTGGAAGATGTGGCTGAAGGCCGCCAGGCTCGAGGATATCGACTGGCGCAAGGGGCCGCGCTTCAACCAGACCTCGCTGGCGCTCGATGCGGCGCTGGGCGGCCTGGGCATCGCGCTGGCGCCGGCTGTGCTGGTGGAATCCGATTTAGCGACCGGGCGGTTGGTCCGCCTGGCGAGCGACGAGCTGGCCGGCGATTTCGCCTATTACCTGGTCCATCCGAAGGAAAAGACCAAGCTGGCGCCGCTGCAGGCCTTCAAGGATTGGCTGCGGCAATCCATTCCCGGGCGACCGCAATGACGGATCGGCACAAGTTCCGCTCGCGCGCGGCGCCAGAACTCCTCGTTAGGGCGGGCGTGAGGGCGTGCCGTAGCATCGGACCCATCGAACTGCCACGTCGGGCAGGACGACGGGCCGATGAGACCCAGACCTCGGACGCTGCGCCAACCGCTCGACCTTTCCGACGTGCCGTAGCCAGTTCCGGCCTTTCGCCATCGGCCGGGATCTCCGGCACGGCGGCACCGCGTCTTGCCTCTCCCAGAGCGACGCGGTGCCGGCATGACCAATACCCGGTTCACTTGAAGGCGCGATGATGCTGGAACGATTTGAATTGTCAGACGAGCGAGAGAATTGGCTGGAAGAGGCGCCGGAAGCGCTCCCGGAAGCGACGCCCGAGGCTGACGCGCAACCGGCGGCCCGTGTTGCGGACCCGGTCCTGATCGCAACGCCACGGCTGGACGTTCCGACCTTGCTGCTGGCGATCGGCATCTATGGCGCGTTCACCGCGGCCACCTGGTTCTATCATGAACTGGCGTGGTGGCTGGTTCTGCCGCTCGGCGCCATCATCGTCTGTCTGCAAAGCTCGCTGCAGCATGAGGCGATCCACGGCTATCCGACGCGCCTCGCGTGGTTGAACTACCTGATCGTCGCGCCGGCGCTATGGCTGTGGCTGCCCTATGGAATCAATCGCGACTTCCATCTGCGCCATCACGTCAACGAGCATCTGACCGACCCGGACCTCGATCCGGAATCGAACTATGTATCGCCGGAGGCGTGGGCGCGCATGTCACCGGCGCACCGCACGCTGCGCCAAGCCATGGCGACTTTGCTTGGGCGCATCGTCATCGGGCCGGTCTACTACGCGGCTTTGTCTCTGCGCGATCTGGCGCGCGCGTTGCGCAGGCACGACGGTGTCGTGCTGAAGCATTGGGCGCTGCATGGTATCATGCTCGCCGGCCTCGGCTGGTGGATCGTCGGCGCGTGCGACATTTCCGTCGCCGAATATCTGCTGCTGTTCGTTTGGCCGGGCACCGGCCTGGCGCTGATCCGGTCATATGCAGAGCATCGCTCCGCGCCGGACGTGGCCGCGCGCAGCGCGACGGTGGAGGCGGGGCGGATCATGAGCTTCCTCTACCTCTACAACAATCTGCATGCGCTGCATCACGCCCAGCCGACGCTGGCCTGGCATCGACGCGCGCGCCGCTACCGGGTCATGCGCAACAAGATCCTGGGCGAGTCCCGGTATCACCTGATCAAGGGATATGGCGCGCTGTTCCGCGACTACCTGCTCGATGCCAAGGAACCGATCGTGCATCCGGCGAAGGCGCGCAGCGGGTTGCGCACGGCGTCGACGGCCGGATCATCCGCCTCGGACGCATTGTACTCGGCGGCCTAGGCGGACTGAGGATGCGCAGTTGCTTGCGAATGACAAGAATCCGTTGCCGCTACAAAACGGACGTGTGCGACCTCAGGTGTCGTCCTGCTTGGCGCCGAGCCGGCTGCCCAGCTTGGACAGGCCGATCTTGTCGAACAGCGTCCAGGTGTGGGTCGCGAG
>DASZQC010000555.1:0-6964 GCA_035549815.1 Dongiaceae bacterium | reverse complement strand
GGACGGACCAAGAGACTGAATAGCACACGCCAGAAACTGGATCGTGCAGGCGTTCATAAGACGATCAGTGACCTCGCTCTCAGTGCCAAGCCCTCACTTGGATTCGAGAAGCTCGTCGAGTTCAAGATGGCAGATATGTCGGCGGAGGCGCTGGTGATGAAATTCCGCAAGCGCTTCGCTTCGAACGTGGTCGATGCTGCGCGTCGCCGGTTGGAGGAGCACGGGGTTCCGATCCCCGAGGATGTCGATCCTTAGTCATCGTCAGGGTTCCCTTCGGCGACCCGGATGCTAGACTGCGTGCGACCCCGCCCGTTCGGCGGGGTTCGCGTGGGAGGGCATCCATGGATTTCAGCGAGGCGTTGCTGCTGTTGGCCGCGGGGTTCGGCGGCGGCATCGCCGCGGCGATCGCCGGTGGGGCGTCGCTGGTGACCTTCCCGACACTGCTGTCGCTGGGCCTGTCGCCGATTGCGGCGAACGCCACCAATGCGGTCGGCCTGTCGCTCGGCAATTTCTCGGCAGCCCTGGCGGACTGGCGCCGGCGGCCGAGCTGGGGCCGCGCCTTCTCCTGGCTGTTCGTGATCAATCTGGTCGGCGGCGCTCTGGGCGCGGTGCTGATGCTGGAGACGCCGCCGGACCTGATGATCCTGCTGGTGCCCGGCCTGATCGGCCTCGCGACCCTCTTGTTCGCCATCGGTCCGTGGATCCAGCGGCATCTGCCATCGGGCGGCGAGGGCGGGCTGCAGATGGCGCGCGTCGCCTTTCCGATCTTCCTGTCCTCGATCTATGGCGGCTATTTCGGTGCGGCGCTCGGCGTCATCAATCTCGCCATCCTGTCGGTCGGCGGCCTGACCGACCTACGCAGTACCAATGTGCTGAAGAACATCCTGATCACCGGCGTCAGCCTGTCGTCGGTCTGGATCTATATCTGGCAGGGCGCGGTGGTCTGGCCCGCAATGATCGCCCTGATGGCGGGCTCCGTCGGTGGCGGCTATGCCGGCGGATACTTGATCCGAATCCTGCCGCCGCGCGCCGTGCGCATCGGCATCATCAGCTTCGGCACCGCGGCGACGGCGATCTATGGCTGGAAGTATTGGCTCTAACGCGCCTTCGCCAGGTGCCGCGCTATCCGTTCCTCGAACCAGGTGAGGCCGGCATCCGCCGTCGTGCTCTGGTGGCGCAGGATGGTGATGTCGAATCCCGGCAGGTCGAAGGGCACGGGATGCAGCTTCAGCCCGAAGGCGGCGGCGTGGCGCTTCGCCACCCGGCGCGGCGCGGTCGAAATCATGTCAGAGCCGGCGACAGCGGCAAAGCCGATCAGGAATTGCGGCACCACGGCGACCACGCGCCGCGTCTTGCCGAGCTGGCGCAGCGTTTCGTCGACGGTACCGCGCGCGTCGCCCGCCGCCGAGACGAGCACATGGTCGCATTCCAGGTAGCGCTCCAAATCGAAGCCCCGGCGCAGCCTCGGATTGCCGGGGCGGGCGACGACCACGAAATCCTCATTCATGGTGACGCGTTGCAGGAACGGGCAGTTAGGATCGCGCAGGCCGATGATGAGGTCGAGCTGACCCGCCTTCAGCGCGATGTGCCCCGCCTCGCGGCCCAATGAACGGAAGACGACGCGGCAGTTCGGCGCCTCGGCGCTGAACTTCGCCAGGAAGTCCGGCGTCAGCAGCGCGATGGCGAAATCCAGCGCGGCGAATCGGAACTCGCGCACCGCCGTGGCCGGATCGAACTGCCGGCCTTGTTGCAGCGTGTCGCGCAGGAGGGTGATAGCCTGGGCCACCGGCTGGGCCAGCGCCAGGGCGCGGGGCGTCGGCTCGACGCCGTTGGCGCGGCGCACGAACAGCGGATCGCCCAGGATGTCGCGCAAACGCGACAGGGCGTGGCTGATGGCTGGCTGGGTCAGGCCCAGCTGCCTTGCGACGGCGCTGAGCTTGCGATGGCGCAGCGCGCCGTCGAAGACCAGGAGGAGCGTCATGTCCAACCGGCGGAGTTCAGTATCATTTATATCTATCATAAAACGATTTCAGTTCTGTTCATGATGGTTCTTGCTTACATCAGGACGGTCGTCAATGCCAGCCGGGATGGAGCAGATGGATACCCTGATACGCGACGAAGACAGGTCCGCCGCCACGAGCGGCAAACCTTTGAAGGTGCTGCTGGTCCTGGCGCACCCGGAACGGCGCAGCTTCAGCGGCGCCATGGCGGACGCGGCGGTCGAGACCCTGACCGCACTCGGCCACCAGGTGACGGTCTCCGATCTCTATCGCATGGGTTTCGACCCGGTTTCCGACCGGCGCAACTTCGTCACGGTGAAGGACGCGGATTACTACAAACAGCAGGTGGAAGAGGACCACGCAACCGAGGTCAACAGTTTTGCCCCCGATGTCGCGGCGGAGATCGCCAAGCTGGAGGCGGCCGACCTGCTGATCTTCCAGTTCCCGCTCTGGTGGTTCGGCCTGCCGGCGATCCTGAAGGGATGGGTGGACAAGGTGTTCGCCTTCAACCGCGTCTATGGCCACGGGCGGCTCTACGGGAAGGGCAAGTTCCGCGGCAAGCGCGCGCTCCTGTCGCTGACGACGGGCGGCAGCGGCGAAGCGGCCTACCAGCCGGACGGCTTTAATGGCGACATCAACGGCGTGCTGCGGCCGATCCAGCGCGGCATGTTCGAATTCCTCGGCTACGACGTGCTGAAGCCGCAGATTGTCTACGGCCCGGCGCAGATCGGCGCTGAAGGGCGTACGGCAGCGTTGGCCGCTTGGCGCGAAAGGCTGCGAATGATCGCGCAGGAAGAGGCGATCGAGGTGGGGCGGTACTAGCCCCAGAGACGTCATCACCGGGCCGCCGCGTAGCGGCGAGACCCGGTGATCCAAGTTTTTCTGGTCCAGTGCGCGGTGGTCACACTTGGATTGCCGAGTCAAGCCCGGCAATGACGACAGGGTGTGGACTACGCCGCCAGCTTGCCTTCGAGGCCGTTGACGAACATCACGCGCAGTTCGTTGGCGCCGACCTTGATCGGGTTGCCGCCGGCGGAGGGATCGGCGGCAGCCATTTCGGCGACGAGGTCCACGCGCTTGTCGTCGACGCCGATGTCCTTCAGCGTGTGCGGAATGCCGATCTCCTTGCGCAGGGAGAGGACCCAGTTCAGCACCGCCTTGAAGGACGGGTTCGGCAGGTTGAGATAGGCGGCGAGGCGCGTGAGGCGCTCGTCGATGGCGGCGCGGTTATATTCCAGCACATAGGGCATGACGACGGCGTTGGTCAGGCCGTGATGGGTGTTGTATAGCGCGCCCAGCGGGTGGCTGATCGCGTGCATGCCGCCAAGGCCCTTCTGGAAGGCGGTGGCGCCCATGCTGGCCGCCGCCATCATGTTGGCACGTGCGACCAGGTTCTTGCCGTCCTTGACCGCGGCGGGGAGCGCCTCCTTCACCAGGCGCATGCCTTCGATGGCGATGCCGTCGGCGAGCGGGTGATAGCCCGGCGCGCAATAGGCCTCCAGGCAATGCGACAGCGCATCCATGCCGGTGGCGGCGGTGATGTGCGGCGGCAGGCCGACCGTCAGCTCCGGATCGTCGATGACGATCGAGGGCAGCATCTTCGGATGGAAGATGATCTTCTTCACGTGATGCGCCTCGTCGGTGATGACCGAAGCGCGGCCGACTTCGGAGCCGGTGCCCGAGGTGGTCGGGACGCCGACGATGGGCGCGATGCCGTTCGGGTCGACGCGGGTCCACCAATCGCCGATATCCTCGAAGTCCCAGATCGGCCGCTTCTGGCCGATCATCAGCGCCACGGCCTTGGCCGCATCGAGCGCCGAGCCGCCACCGAAGGCGATGACGCCGTCATGGCCGCCTTCCTTGTAGGCGGCGATGCCGTCCTCGACATTCTTGCCGGTCGGGTTGCCCTGGATGTTGCTGAACAGGCCGGTCTTCAAACCGGCTTCCTCGTTGCGCGCGATGGCGTCCTTGATCATCGGCAGGTTGGCGAGACCGGGGTCGGTGATGAGGAGCGGGCGCTTCATGCCCAGCGCCTTGCAATGATCGGGCAACTCCTTGATCCGGCCACAGCCGAACTTGACCGAGGTCGGGTAATTCCAATTGCCGCGCAGGGCGGCCGCGTCGAGGGTCATGATGCGCCTTGTCCTTGGGTTTGGCCTGGGACGGCCAGACGTTAAGCCTTGGGCTCCTGGATTCGGCGGCATTCTAGCCAGTTCCAGGCGGCGGGGAAGGGGGCGAAAATCGGCCTAGAAAGCGCGGAAATGGCCGGAAATCCGCCAGCCGAACAGGACATCCTCTTCCCTGGCGCCGCCGCCGATATTGTGGATGACCAGCGGCCGTGCGCCGTCGGCGGAGCGGCGGTCGGAGACAATGCCGATATGCGGCCGTCCGTTGTCGAGAACCCACGCAACCACGTCGCCGGCCTGATAGTCGGCCGCTTGGTCGGTGACGCGCAAATCGTAGCCCTGCCGGGTGAACCAGGTGGCGAGGTTCGGCACGCGGCGATGGTCGATATTGGCGTCGGTCTTGCGCAGGCCCCAGATGCGCGGATAGGCGACGAAATGCCGCTTCATGTCGTCATGCAATTCGGCCTGCAGGTCGATGCCCACGCCGCGAAAGGCGCGCACCACGACATCGCTGCACACGCCGCGATCGAGCGGCACGTCGCCCATCGGATAGGCGATGCGCTGATAGCTGGGATCGTAGAACAAGGTGGTGCCGACCTGGGCGCGCGCCGCGCTGACCAGATCCAGTGCCGGGCCGGCCTTGGCCGGCGATGTGGCCGAAGCCAGCAGGAACAACGCGAAAACCGCCCGACGCATCGAGGCCCTCAGAGTTTGCGTCCCAGATGCAGTTCAGCCGTGGTTGGCGGCGGAATTAAGGCGGCGCTGCGGCGGGATTGGGGAATAGCTAGCGCCAGGCTTTGCTGCGCGCGATGGCGTCGGCAAAGCGGGCGCGCAAATCTGCCGACAGGGGTGCCTGGGGCGCAAGATCGGCGCGCGGGGCGGGTGCCGCCAGCGTATCGAGCTTCGCCAGGCCGGCGCCGATCATGGCGAGCTGGGCGGCGCCCAGACCGGTCAACTCGGCGCTGGCGGGGACGCGGATGCGCTTGTCCAGCGCCTCGGCCAGGAACTGAGTAAAGTAGCGGTTGCGGCTGAGGCCGCCATCGACGGAGAGGGTCGAGCCAAGCGGCGACAGCTTGTCGATCGCCGCCATCACCGTGCCGGCCAGCAGGGCGATGCCTTCCAGCAGGGCCTGCATCAGGTCGGCCTTGGTCGTGTCGAGGCCCATGCCGAGCCACAGGCCGGCGGCGCGGCGGTCCCAATAGGGCGCCGACAGGCCGGACAAAGCGGGCACGAAGACGAGGCCGCGGCCGATGGCAGGCGTGGCGGCGAAGGCATCGATCTCCGCATACTCGTCGAACAGGCCGAGCGACCGCGCCCAGTTCACGGCGGAGGCGGCGTTGTAGATGCCGCCCTGCAAGGCATAGGCGCAGGGCGCGTCGCCCAGCTTCCAGGCGAGGGTGGATTCCAAGCCGCTCGCGGTATCGCGCGGCACCGAGTCGCCGGCGACGGCCAGGGCGAAGGCGCCGGTGCCGAACGTGATCTTCGCATCGCCGGTGCGGCGGCAGCCGTGGCCGAACAGGGCCGCCTGCTGGTCGACGAGGCTGGCGCTGATGGGAACGCCGCCGATGCGGCCAAACGATCCGGTGGTCGGGCGGATCTCCGGCAGGCACTCGATCGGCACGCCGAACAAATCCGCCAGGCGCTGGTCCCATTGCAGCGTCTCAAGGTTCATCAGGCTGGTGCGCGAAGCGGTGGTAACGTCGGTGGCGAAGCTGCCGGCCAGCCGGTCGAGGAAATAGGAATCGCTGGTGCCGAACCGCAGGCGGCCTTCGCGGCGCAGGGTCCGCGCCTCCGGCACATGATCGAGCAGCCAGCGCAACTTGTTGGCGGAGAAATAGGGATCGAGCGGCAGGCCGGCGAGCTTCAGCGTGACCTCTTCGGCGCCGTCCGCTTTCAGGCGCTCGGTGACGTCGGAGGTGCGGGCGTCCTGCCAGACGATGGCGTTGTGGATCGGCCGCTTGGTCTTCGCATCCCAGGCGATGACCGTTTCGCCCTGGTTGGCGATGCCGATGGCGGAAATGTCCTTGGCTTGCGCGCGCGAGGCTTCGAGGTGCGCGATCAGCTCTTCCGGATCGTGCTCCACCCAGCCGGTTTGGGGATAGATCTGCTTATGCTCGAAGCCCTTCAGCGTCTCGAACGCACCGTCATCGCGCAGCAGGTGCGCCTTGGTGCCCGTCGTGCCCTGGTCGATGGCGAGGGTGGCGGTCATAAAAATCTCCCTCCCCCGTTCCGGTGGAGGGGATCGCGGCGGCGTTCGACGACGCTACCCAGCATCGAACTCCACCGTCACCTGCTGGCAGTTCTTCATGTTCTTGTAGGGGAGTTGCCAGGCGATGCGGCGCTCCGGCAGGGCGGAGAGGCGCCTGGACCAGACGGTGGCGCCGTCGACGATCACCGAGAGCCGGCCACGCGCGGCGCGCGAGACGCGGGCCTTGAACAGCAACGGATTGGTGGTCGGCGCGTCGCGGTAGATGCGCTGCGGATAGACATATTGCAGCGGGCCCTGGATGGTGACGCGCGCATCTGCCTGGCGCTGCGGCAGGCGGCTTTCCAGGCGCGCCAGCAGCATGTGCGCGGCGGCCTTGCCCTCGCGCCAGCATTGGCCGGCGGTCTCGATGCCGCGCAGCAGGTTGCCGGCGGCAAAATAGGTGTGGTCGGAGCAGCGGAAATAGCCGTCGATCGCCGGCCCGTTGCTGCCGGGGTCGATCTCCATATGGCTGGCCGCGAGCAGCGCCGCTTCCGGCCGGAACTTGCCGGTCAGGATCACGCCATCGCATTCGAAAAGCTCTGGGCCGAAGCCGCGGTCGAGCTCGATCGCCTCCACCCGCTCCTGCCCCA
>DASZQC010000554.1:0-4504 GCA_035549815.1 Dongiaceae bacterium | reverse complement strand
GCCTGCCCAGAGCTGGAGGCCACCTTGCAGGCCGTGCGCAACGGCGTCTTCTCGCCCGACGAGCCCGGCCGTTACGCGCAACTGGTCGATGACCTCTCCAACAGCGATTATTTCATGGTGACCGCCGATTTCGCCGCCTATGAGGCGATGCAGCGGCGCGTCGACGAGTCCTACCAGAACACCGGCGACTGGGCGCGGCGCGCGCTGCTCAACACCGCGCGCATGGGCTGGTTCAGCGCCGATCGCGCCATCCGCGAATATGCGTCCGAAATCTGGGGCGCCGCGCCGCAGGCCGAGGCCGAGACGCGGCAAGAGGCAACGGGATGAGCGCGCTGGTGTCGTCCAGCCTCGATGCGGCAACCCTGTCGGCCATCGTCGACGGACGGCACGCCGATCCCTTTGCCGTGCTGGGACCGCACGAGCAGGGCGGCGCCATCGTCATCCGCGCCTTCGTGCCCGCCGCGACGCGGCTGGAGGTGATCGACGCGCAGACCGGCACGAGCATCGCGCGGATGGCGCGCGTCGGGGAGCCGGGCTTCTTCGAGGCCGAGCTGCGCGGCAAGCCGATCTGGTTCGGCTATCGCCTGCGCGCCGCGAATGACGGCGGCACCTGGGAATTCGACGATCCCTACCGCTTCGGCCCGGTGCTGGGCGACATCGACGATTACCTGATCCGCGAAGGCACGCATCAGCGCCTGTGGGAGCGGTTGGGCGCGCACGTCACCGAGCATCAGAAGGTGAAGGGCGTTTCCTTTGCCGTCTGGGCCCCCAGCGCCGCCCGCGTGGCGGTGGTGGGCGATTTCAACGAGTGGGACGGCCGCCGACACCCGATGCGTTATCGGCAGGGCACCGGCGTGTGGGAAATCTTCATGCCAGGAATCGGCGCCGACGCGCTCTACAAATTCGAGATCAAGGGCGCCGACGGATCGCTGCTGCCGTTGAAGGCCGACCCGCTGGGCATGAAGGCGGAATTGCGCCCCAGCACCGCCTCCGCCGTCTCCTCGCCGCAACCGCTCCAATGGAACGACGATGGCTGGCTGGCGACGCGCCAGCAGGCGCAATCCATTTCGGCGCCGATCTCCATCTACGAGGTTCATCTGGGGTCTTGGCAGCGCGGCGATGGCGGCCGGTTTCTCAGTTACGAGGAGATCGCCGACAAGCTGATCCCCTATGTGCTGGAGATGGGCTTCACCCATATCGAGCTGCTGCCGGTGAACGAACATCCGTTCGACGGATCCTGGGGCTATCAGCCGATCGGCCTGTTCGCGCCGACCAGCCGCCACGGATCGCCGGAGGACTTCGCGCGGCTGGTCGATCGCTGCCATGCCGCCGGAATCGGCGTGCTGCTGGATTGGGTGCCGGGCCACTTCCCGACCGATCCGCACGGCCTCGGCCGCTTCGACGGCACTGCGCTTTACGAGCATGACGACCCGCGCCAAGGCATGCACCAGGATTGGGGCACCCTCATCTACAATTACGGCCGGGCGGAGGTGGCGAACTTCCTGCACGCCAATGCCTTGTTCTGGCTGGAGCGCTATCACCTGGATGGGCTGCGTGTCGATGCCGTCGCCTCCATGCTCTATCTCGACTACTCGCGCAAGGCGGGCGAGTGGATCCCGAATCGCTATGGCGGGAACGAGAACATCGAGGCCATCGCCTTCCTGCGCCGCATGAACGAACTGGCCTATGGCCAGCATCCCGGCATCATGACGGTGGCGGAGGAATCCACATCGTGGGCCGGCGTGTCGAAACCCACCTGGACCGGCGGGCTGGGTTTCGGGTTCAAGTGGAACATGGGTTGGATGAACGACACGTTGCGCTACATGCGCGAGGAGCCGGTCCATCGCCGCTGGCACCACAACAAGATGACCTTCGGGCTGCTCTATGCGTTCTCGGAGAATTTCGTGCTGCCGCTCTCGCATGACGAGGTGGTGCACGGCAAAGGCTCCATCCTGGCGCGCATGCCGGGCGACGATTGGCAGAAATTCGCGAACCTGCGCGCCTATTACGGGTTCATGTGGGGACACCCGGGCAAGAAGCTGCTGTTCATGGGCCAGGAATTCGCCCAGGGGCGCGAGTGGAACCACCAGCAGAGCCTGGACTGGCACCTGCTGGACATCCATTGGCACCAGGAAGTGCGTCACCTGGTGCGCGATTTGAACAATCTCTATCGCGCCCAGCCGGCGCTACATCAGCGGGACTGCGACGGGCGCGGCTTCGAATGGCTGGAGGCCAACGACGCGGAGAATTCCGTGCTGGCCTGGGTGCGCTATGGCGAGGACGGCACGGCGCCGATCCTGGTGATCAGCAATTTCACCCCGGTGCCGCGGCAGAACTATCGCCTGGGCCTGCCCTCCGCCGGACAATGGAGCGAAGTGCTGAATACCGACGCCGCCGTCTATGGCGGGTCGGGCATGGGCAATCTGGGCGCCGTCACCGCCGAGCAGGTCGCCAGCCACGGCAAATCCCATTCGGCGCGCTTTACTTTGCCGCCGCTTTCGACACTCTATTTCCGGCTTAATCGGTAAAGGCGCAGGCTTACCCAAAAAGAACAAAAGCAGCGGAGGACGGACATGGACATGAAGACCCGCTATCAGCAATCGAGCTCCGCGCACCTGGCGCGATCGGCGATGGCCTATGTCCTGGCCGGCGGCCGCGGCTCGCGCCTGCTGGAGCTGACCGACCGGCGCGCCAAGCCGGCGGTCTACTTCGGCGGCAAGTCGCGCATCATCGACTTCGCCTTGTCGAACGCCATCAATTCCGGCATCCGGCGCATCAGCGTCGCCACGCAATATAAAGCCCATAGCCTGATCCGACACTTACAGCGCGGCTGGAACTTCCTGCGGCCCGAGCGCAACGAGAGCTTCGACATCCTGCCGGCCAGCCAGCGCGTGTCGGAGACGCAATGGTACCTGGGCACGGCCGACGCCGTCTGGCAGAACCGCGACATCATCGAAAGCTACGAGCCGGAATATATGGTCGTGCTGGCCGGCGACCATATCTACAAGATGGATTACAGCGTCATGCTGGCCCAACACGTCGACGCCAATGCCGATGTGACCGTCGGCTGCCTCGAAGTGCCGCGCATGGAGGCGACGGGCTTCGGCGTCATGCATGTCGACGACCAGGACCGCATCATCCATTTCCTGGAAAAGCCCAAGGACCCGCCCTGCATTCCAGGCAAGCCGGACCTGGCGCTGGCCAGCATGGGCATCTATGTGTTCCGCACGGACTTCCTGCACGAATTGCTGGCGCGGGACGCGGAAGATCCCAATTCGGCGCACGATTTCGGCAAGGACATCATCCCCTACATCGTGAAACACGGCAAAGCGGTTGCACATCGCTTCGGCCAGTCCTGCGTCCGCTCGGACATGGAATCGGAAGCCTATTGGCGCGATGTCGGCACGGTCGACGCTTATTGGGAGGCGAATATCGACCTGACCGACGTGGTGCCGCAGCTCGATCTGTTCGACCGCGACTGGCCGATCTGGACCTATAGCGAGATCACGCCGCCGGCCAAGTTCGTGCACGACGAGGACGGACGGCGCGGCAAGGCGGTTTCATCCCTCGTCTCCGGCGGCTGCATCGTCTCCGGCGCCAAGCTGCGCCGCACACTTCTCTTCACCGGCGTGCATGTGCACAGCTATTCGCATATCGAAGGCAGCGTGATCCTGCCGTATGTCGATATCGGGCAGAATGTGCGGTTGAAGAACGTGGTGGTCGATCGCGGCGTCAAGATTCCCGGCGGCCTAGTGGTGGGCGAAGACCCGGCGTTGGACGCCAAGCGCTTCCGCCGCACCGACAAGGGCATCTGCTTGATTACCGAAGCGATGATCAAGAAACTGGACGCATGACTCAACTGCGCGTCCTGTCCGTTGCTTCGGAAGTCTTTCCGCTGATCAAGACCGGCGGGCTGGCCGATGTCGCCGGCGCCCTGCCCGGCGCGCTGGCGCCGCAGGGCGTGCAGGTGCGCACGCTGCTGCCCGGCTATCCATCGGTGATCGACGCGCTCGAGGGCGGCGAGCCGGTGCATAAATGGCGCAACCTGTTCGGCGGGCCGGCGCGCCTGTTGTCCGGAACCGCCAAGTCGCTCGATCTGCTGGTGCTGGACGCACCGCATCTGTTCCAGCGGCCGGGCAACCCTTACGTCGACGCGACCGGCAAGGATTGGCCGGACAATGCCGAGCGCTTTGCCGCGCTATCCTTCGTCGCCGCGGAAATCGGGCGCGGCCTGCTCGGCGGCTATTGGCCGGACGTGGTGCATGCGCATGACTGGCAGGCCGGGCTGGTGCCGGCCTATCTGCGCTATGGCAAGGCGGGCTTAATTGTGCGCAAGCCGCCTTGCGTCATCACCGTTCACAACATCGCCTTCCAGGGCCAGTTTCCGCCGACCCTGCTGGAAAAGATCGACCTGCCGAAGGAAGCCTTCACCATGGAAGGCGTCGAGTATTACGGGCAGATCGGATTCCTGAAGGCCGGCCTGGCGCTCGCCGACCACATCACC
>DASZQC010000553.1:0-4188 GCA_035549815.1 Dongiaceae bacterium | reverse complement strand
ATGGCGACCTTGCCGTCGCCCAGCTTCGAGGATGCGTTCGCGGCGGTGCGCCAGGGCCAGGCGAAGCTGGCGATGATCCCGATCGAGAACTCGCTTGCGGGCCGTGTCGCCGACATCCATCATCTGATGCCGGAATCCGGCCTGCATATCGTTGGCGAGCATTTCCAGCGGGTGAATCACTGCCTGATCGGCCACAAGGGCGCGAAGATCGACGGGCTGAAAACCGTAGCGAGCCACGTGCAGGCGCTGTCGCAATGCCGCAACTTCATCCGCAAGCACGGGCTGAAAGCGATCGTGCGCCCGGACACGGCGGGCTCCGCCTCGGAGCTGGCGCAGGGCGACGACAAGAGCGCGGCGGCCATCGCGTCGTCGCTGGCGGCGGAGATCTATGACCTCGAGGTGCTGGCGACGGACATCGAGGATGCCGACCACAACACCACGCGCATGGTGGTGCTGGCGCGCGACCCGATCGACCCGGACCCGAGCAAGGGCCCGGTGGTGACCAGCTTCGTCTTCCGCGTGCGCTCGGTGCCGGCCGCGCTCTACAAGGCGCTGGGCGGTTTCGCCACCAACGGCGTCAACATCACCAAGCTGGAAAGCTACATCCTGGACGGCAATTTCACCGTCGCGCAATTCTACGCCGACATCGAAGGCCACCCCGACCAGCGCCCGGTGCGCCTGGCGCTGGAGGAGCTGAGCTTCTTCTCGCGCGAGGTGCGCATCCTCGGCGTCTATCCGGCGAGCAGCTTCCGCGCCGGGCAGAAGTAGGGCGTCGTTCTCTCAACCCAACTCACTCGTCATCCCGGCCAAGCGAAGCGCGCGCCGGGATCCACCCCTCCGCCGCAAAGGCGGAGCGTCTATACAATGGCTCTTGCGGCTGCATGGTGGATCCCGGCGCGAGGCCGGGATGACGAATGAGTGTGTGGCGAAGTACGCGGGTCGTTGTTACGCGCCATTCGCAATCCAGTCGTTCACCAAAGCGCGCGAAATGGAATCCTTCCGCGATAGCTTGAACGTCTCGTCCTCCGGCGAGTTGATCAATTGCTCGCGGGTGAACCAGGCGGCGGAATCGATTTCCTCGCGGTTGAGGTTCAGCCTGTCGTCAAGCGCGGTGGCGACGAAGCCGACCATCAGCGACGACGGGAACGGCCAGGGCTGCGATCCGAAATAGCGCACCTCGCCGATCGGCAGGCCGACCTCTTCATGCACCTCGCGGCGCACGGTGTCTTCGAGCGATTCGCCCGGCTCGACGAATCCGGCCAGCACCGAATGCATGCCGGGCGCCCAGCTCGCCTGGCGGCCTAGCAGGATGCGGTCGCCATATTCGACGCGCATGATCACCGCCGGATCGATGCGCGGGAAGAACACGGCGTTACACGACGCATTGGTGCAGCGCCGCTGATAGCCGGCTTGCTCGCTGATGGTCGGCGCGCCGCAGACGCCGCAGAAGGTGTGCCGTTCGTGCCAATAGGCCATGCCGCGCGCCAGCGCCGACAAGGAGGCTTCGCGCGGTGGCAACAGCGGGCCGATGGCGCGCAGGTCCACCGCGTCGCCCAGGCCGGTCACGAAACTTTCCGGCTGAGTCGAAAGGTCGATGGCGATATGTGCGACTTCCGCGTCACAGCCGAGCAGCACGACGGAGCGCGCCATGCCCACTAAGTCGCTGTACAGCGCGGCATCGAGAATGTTCAAGGTTGCGTGATCTTCATGCCGCACCAGCGTGCGTCCCTGCCACACTACATGAATCCGGGTGGTCGGACTATGTAGGGACGCATGGAACCATTCGGCATCGCCGCGTCTTTCCACGGCGCGGTCCCACGAACCTGTTGTGTAGAAATTGACAGGCATTCCAGAAGAATGAATCATCGGCGCCCAGTGATGCCGGGGAAACGAAGCAGTCTACGGAGTAGGTGATGCTACGCTTGGCCTCGTCAGTCAATCTCTTGCGCCATGTCTTTTCGCGCTATGCGTTTTCTCGGGCGGCGCTGATCGCCGGTCTATTTCTTTCTCTGCTGGTAACGGCACATGCCGAGGCCCTGTCGCCGGAAACGGCGCCGACCGGCACCTATGTCTATCAGGTGATGCGCGACGGCGAGGTGGTGGGCGAGCAGCGCGCCGATTTCGAACGCCGCGGGGCCGATCTGTCGGTGATCAGTGATGTGCGCATCAACGTCACCCTGCTGGGCATCAGCGTCTACGACTTCACCCAGCGCATCGAGGAGAAATGGGCGCAAGGCGTGTTGGTTGAATTGCGCTCGGACGCCGATGACGACGGCAACCATCGCACCGTGCGCTTGGCGCGCAGTGGCGAACGCTTGGTCGGCTCCTATGACGGCAAGCAGCGCGACCTGCCCGGCTACCTGATCCCGACGACCTTGTGGAACTCGGCGGCGGTCGGCCATTCGGCGGTGCTGGACACGGTGCGCGGGCGCGAGCGAGACACGCGGGTCGAGGACAAGGGTATGGAGGAATTGACGCTGCCCATCGGCACCGTCCGGGCGCGCCACTACGTCTTCTCCGGCGAGTTCAACCGCGAGGTCTGGTACAGCGAATCCGGCGTTCTGGTCGCCGGCCAGTTCGAGGCCAAGGACGGTTCCATCATCCGGCAGGAATTGCTGCGAATGCCCTAAGTTTTACCGGCACTTAGCGGCCCTTTTCCGGCGCTGTGCATCGACCTGGAATCCAGTTGCAATCGAGCTTGCCAAGGCTGATATAGTGCCCTCGGGAGGTTGGCGCGGACGGGTGTCTCGCCAACCCGGTCAGGTCCGGAAGGAAGCAGCCGTAACGAGTTTTGCCTGGGTCGTGTCCAGCCTCCCACCGCAACGAACGCGCCGAACGGCGCCGTATCTCAGGGAAGCATGGCAGACGCAAAACCGCCACTCGCTCCATCGGCTGACGCCGCCGACGGCAAGCCGGGGGCGGAGGGATACCGCGTCCTCGCCCGCAAATACCGGCCGCGCGACTTCACCAGCCTGATCGGGCAAGAGGCCCTGGTCCGCACCCTGACCAACGCCATCGCGCAGGGGCGCCTGGCGCACGGCTTCATGCTGACCGGCGTGCGCGGCGTGGGCAAGACGACGACGGCGCGCATCCTGGCGCGCTGCTTCAATTGCGTCGGCCCCGATGGGACCGGCGGCCCCACGGCGACACCCTGCGGCCAGTGCGAGCATTGCCGCGCCATCGCCGAGGACCGCCATGTCGACGTCATCGAGATGGACGCGGCGAGCCGCACCGGCATCGACGACATCCGCGAGCTGATCGACGGCGTACGCTATCGCCCGGTCAGCGCGCGCTACAAGGTCTACATCATCGACGAAGTCCACATGCTGTCTGAGAAGGCCTTCAACGCCCTGTTGAAGACGCTGGAAGAGCCGCCGGAGCATGTGAAATTCATCTTCGCCACCACGGAAATCCGTAAGGTGCCGGTGACGGTACTGTCGCGCTGCCAGCGCTTCGATCTGCGCCGCATCGCCGCGAACGAGCTTGCCGCCTATTTCCTGAAGATCGCGGACAAGGAAAACGCGAAGGTGACGCCGGGCGCCGCCGCGATGATCGCCCGCGCCGCCGATGGCTCGGCGCGCGACGGGCTGTCGCTGCTCGACCAGGCGATTGCGCTGTCGCATGGCGAGATCGATGAGGCGCAGGTGCGCGACATGCTCGGCCTCGCCGATCGCACGCAGCTCATTGACCTCTATGACGACGTGTTGCGCGGCAAGGCGGCGGAAGCGCTGGCGCGGTTGCAAAGCATGCACCAGGCCGGCGCCGATCCGACGATCGTGCTGCAGGACATGCTGGAGCTGACCCACTGGCTGACCCGCGCCAAAATCTCGCCCGATCCGCTGAACGACCCGGCGACGCCGGAAGCCGAGCGCGCCTGGGGATCGAAGGTGGCGCCTGAGCTCGCGCTGCCGGTGCTGGCGCGGTTCTGGCAGATGCTGCTGAAGGGCCTCGGCGAAGTGCAGGCCGCGCCCCAGCCGCTCGCCGCGGCGGAGATGGTGCTGATCCGCCTGATGCATGCCGCGAACATGCCCGACCCCGCCGACCTTGTGCGGCGCCTCAGCGAAGGCGGCGCCGCAATTTCGGCGCCGCCGACGGCAAGCGCGCCGCGCTCCGGTCCGGCGACGACGCAACGGATGCAGACGCAGGTCCAGGCCGTGGCGCAATCTCCGATTCAAGCTGCGCCTGCCG
>DASZQC010000552.1:0-18121 GCA_035549815.1 Dongiaceae bacterium | reverse complement strand
CGATGGTTTCCGCCGGCGCTACGAGCTGCGCCCAGGGCAGCTTGCCGAACTTGGCCTGCAGCGCCGCCATGCCGCGGGTCGAGCCGGGCACCGCGACCAGGCCGCCGGCCGCGGCGCGCGGCAGGAAATCCAGCACCTCGTCGGCGATCTTGTCGTCCTCGCCGCGATGCACGACGCAGATTCCGCCGCCGCCCAGGCCGGCGGTCGACGGCATGGTCGCCGACATGACGAAATAGGCCGCCACCAGCGCGTCCACGGCGTTGCCGCCGGCCGCCAGCACCTGTCGCCCGACCAAAGCCGCACGGGGCTCATCCGCGACAATGCCGCCATAAAAATTGTCCAGGGAGTATAATTCGCCGGCATAGCGGGCGCTGCCGCCGCTGCAGGCGGTGGCGAAAAGCGCCAGTCCCAGAGCGCCGCCGCGGCCCCAGTGCCGGAACCTCGGCCGCGACCCCGGTTTATCCCCCAGAATCGAGGGCTTATCGGCCGGCTTGCCGGACGGGTCTTGGCCGATATGATGGCGCATAGGCATTTAGGAACTCCGCTACGGACTGATATGATGGCCGAATGCCCGGCACCCTCCGGAAACCGGCCGGCGCGAGCATAGGAAGGACCAGGGATGTGATCAACCGGCCAGCCAGACGCCCAGGCCGATACTTGATGGGCCGGCACCTGATCGGGCTGATTGCGGCCGCCGCTATGGTGTTGGCGCCGATCGCCGAAGCGTTCGCCGCCAGCCTGATTCGCGATGCGGAGATCGAGGCGACCCTGCGCGCCTATGCCGATCCCATTTTCGCCGCCGCCGGCCTCGATACCTCCGCGGTGCAGGTGCACATCATCAACGACAAGCACATTAACGCCTTCGTCTCGGGCGGTATGCAGATCTTCGTGCATACCGGATTGCTGACAGAAGCGAAGACGCCGAACGAGGTGATCGGCGTGCTGGCGCACGAAACCGGCCACATCATCGGCGGGCATCTGGCGCGCGCCAAAGAGGAAATCGAGAATCGCACGATCGAGGCGATCATCGGCATCCTGGCCGGCGTCGCGGTCGGCGTCGCCAGCGGCAATGCGGGCGCGGGTGTCGGTGTCGGCACGCTGGGCCAGAGCATCGCGCAACGCAACCTGCTGCAATATTCCCAGGCGCAGGAAGGCGCCGCCGACCAGGCCGCCTACAGCCTGCTGGAGGCGACGCACCAATCGCCGCAGGGTATGGTGGATTTCTTCAAGATCCTGGCGCGGCAAGAGGCTCTGTCCTCGATCAACCAGGATCCTTATCTGCGCACGCACCCGCTGACCCGGAACCGCATCGACGCTTCCGAGGCGGCGCTTGCGCGTTCGCCCTACGCGAACCAGACCGATTCGCCGGAGATGATGATGCGCCACGAGCGCATGCTGGCGAAGTTGAACGGCTATCTGCTGCCGCTTGGGCAGGTGATGAACCTGTATCCGGAAAAGGACACCAGTATTCCGGCGCGTTACGCCCGCGCCATCGCGCTATATCGCGTGTCCCGCCTGCCGGAATCGCTGGCCATCATGGATAGTCTGCTGAAAGAGGCGCCGCAGGACCCCTTCTTCATCGAGCAGAAGGCGCAGATTCTCTACGAGAACGGCCGCGTCGCCGACGCGCTGCCGCTCTATCAGCAGGCGCTCGACCTGGTGCCGACCGAGCCCCTGATCCGCCAGGAGCTGGCGACGGCGCAGATCCAGATGGCCGAAGATGCGGAATCGCGCGGCCAGCCGGTCGACCCGGAACTCCTCAAATCCGCGACCGCGAATCTCAATGAAGTGGTCCGGCTGGAGCCCAAGAACCCGACCGCCTATCGCCAGCTCGCCATCGCCTATGGCCGCTCCGGCAACATGCCGATGGCCGATTTGTCGCAGGCGGAAGAGCGCCTGGCCCGGGGCAAGAACAAAGAGGCCAAGGCCTTTGCCGAACGCGCCCTGGGCGCCCTACCGGAAGGCTCGCCGGGCTGGCTGCGCGCCCAGGACATCCAGTTCGCCGCCGACCAGGCCCAAGAAGACGACTGATAAAAAGGCCGTGATCCAGCCGCAGGATGCGATGGCGCATCCTGCCTGGCCCGGCTAAGGTCGCCCCGCAATTCCGTTTGGAAAGACCCATCCGATGCGTACCCTCATCATCGTCGCCGCCCTGATCCTCGCCGCCGTCGGCGGCTATGCGTTCAAGGAATTCGCCGTCGCCCGGAACGACACGGCGAGCGACGCCCCGCCCCTGACACAGGATCAGCTGAACCAGGCGATCGGGCAATATCTGAAGGATCATCCGGAAGAGATCGTGGCGTCGCTGCAGGCGGCACAGGACAAGGTCGAGCAGCAGAAGCAGCTCGCGGCGAACCAGGCGCTCACCGATGGCTACGCGGAGATTTTCAACAACGCCGCCGACCCGGTCCTCGGCAATCCGGCGGGCGACGTCACCGTGGTCGAGTTCTTCGATTATCGCTGCCCCTATTGCAAGCGCGTCACCGATTCCCTTACCAGCCTGATCGACGGCGACGCCAATGTACGCGTCGTGTTCAAGGAGTTCCCCATCCTCGGCCCCGAATCCCTGGTCGCGGCGCGGGTGGCGCTGGCAGCGCACAAGCAGGGCAAGTACCGCGAGGTGCACGAGGCGCTGATGGCGCACAAGGGCTCGTTCGAGAAGGACGCGCTGATCGAGGTCGCCGCAGGCGTCGGCGCCGATCCCGCCAAGCTGGCGGCCGACATGGAAGACCCCGCCATCATGACACAGATCCAGGCCAACGACGCGCTGGCCGCCAGGCTCGGCATCACCGGCACACCTGGCTTCATCTTCGGTCGCACCCTCGTTCCCGGCGCCATCTCGCTCGACGACATGAAGAAGCTGGTGGCCGAAGCCCGCGCAAAGGCCGGCTGACACCAAGCTACCAGTTGATGCGGAAGCCGCCGGTCGCGACGATGCCTTCGACCTCGTCGCCGACCGTATAGTCCGCGTCCAGGGTGAAGTTGACGCCGTCCGCCGGCAGCGCGACATCGATGCCGCCGCCGATCTCGAAGCTCGTCCCGGGCAGCTCCTGCTCCAGCGTCAGGCCCGAGGCACGGGCCTGCGTCTCGCCCAGGAATTCCTGGTTCACCGAAGCCTCGAGATAGAAATTGCCGATGGCGTCGCCGCCGTCCGATGTCAGCTCCTGGCCCAGCCTGGCGCCCAGCCGCCCGCGCAGGCTGTCGGCGTCCTCCAGCTCGATCGTGGCGCCGGCGTCGTCCTTGAAGCTGTCGTCGCCCACATGGGCATAGGAGAGTTGCGCCTGCGGCTGCAAATAGAGGCCGCCCCCGCTCTCGCGCGAGGTCAGGTCGAAGCGATAGCCGCCCTCCAGGCTGAGGCCGAAGACCGGCAGCTCCACATCGCCGTCCTGGCTCACCGCTTCGGAATTATAGTCGCCGTCCAGCCAGTCGAGCTTCACCAGGGTGTCGAGGTAGAATGGCCCGCGGAAATAGGTGGCATAGGCGCCGATCGTGGCGACGTTGAAATCGACGTCGGCGCCGCTGTCGAAAGCGACCGACGACCAGCCATAGCCGCCGAAACCGCCCAGCACCAGCCAGTCCTCGCTGCTGAGCAGATTGTCGAAGCCGACATCGAAGCCCGCTTCGGCCCGCGTGGTGTTCAGATCGAAATCCGCGCCGCCGCCCTGCTCCATATCCAGATCGGCGCCGACGACGCGCAGCCAGCCGCCCTGCCCGGCTTCCGCCACGCGCACGCTCGATGCGTCAGCATAGTCCGACGCCATATTGGGCAGCTCCGCGGTCTGCCCGTCCTCGACCTCGCGGCGGCGCTCACCGAGACGCTCGTGCAACGGGCCCAGGTCCGTATACCAGGTGCTGAGCGCGCCTCTGACGAGGGCTGGATATTCGAGCGAACCCTCGAAGAAGCTCGATTCCAGGTACCAATTCTGGTCCGTGCCGGCCAGGTTCTGGAAGCGCAGGTCGTACTGGTAGGCGCCCGCCACGGCAAGGTTGCCCATGGCGAAGGCATCGCTGCTGGAAGTGCCGTCGACATTCACCACCTGGATGCCGTCGCCCACCGTCTGCGCGCCCTGGCCCAGCCCGGCGACGAAGATGCGCGTCGCGCCGCCGGCGCCGGTGGCGGCGTTGTCCAGCACCAGCATGTCCGATTGCTGGCTCGATCCATCGTCCAGCACCACGTCCAGCGCCAGGCTGCCGCCATTGCTGCGGAATATGTTGTCGCCGCCGGCGCCCACCGACGCCGCGTCGGTGATGGCCAGCAGGTCGCCAGCGACGCCGTCCTGCAGCGTGATCGCACCGCTGTTGATGAAGAGCTCGAGATTGGTCAGATGCCCCTGCTCGACGCCCGCCTGGGTGATGTCGGCGTTGCCGCCGGCCGGGTGCGCAATCTGTCCGGTGGTGTCGATCGTCGTCGCGCCGCTCACCGTGGCCAGGCGCAGCGTGCCGATATTGATCGCCGTGTCGTTGCCGACCCCGAAATCCGCGATCGCCACGCCTTCCGTGTCTCTCGCGCCATCGCCATCGGTATCGGCGAAATTGCGCAGGTTCCAGGTGGTCGGCGAGAAATTGGCGAAGGCATCATCGCCGCCGCCCAGTTGCAGCATGCCGGTGACGGTGCCGTTGTTCATGACGGTCAGCTTCTCGGCGCTGTCTTCGATCGCGACATCGCTCAACGCGCCGACCGAAGCTCCGGCATTGATGTGCACGGTGGATGCATTGGCAGCGCTGATGAACAGTCCCTCGCCGCTGCCGCCACCGCCTGCAACTGCGCCGGACACATCCAGCGCGACGGCACCGCTGCCCGAGATTGCGAAGATGCCATGCGACCCATTGCCAAGGGCCGAGATGAACCCACCCTGTATCACGGTCACATCACCCGACGTGCCGGTGGCGAAAATACCGCTCGATGTGCTGCCGGCGACCGTGATGGCGCCCTGCGCCGTCACTTGCGCGGTGGTCGCGCCATTGGCCAGGATGCCGAAGGTGCCGCCGTCCTTGGTCGTGATGTTGCCGGTGGAAACGACCGAGCTGGCGGCATTGGCCGAGACGCTGATGATGCCATGCGCATCCGCACCGCTGACCGAGATGTTCCCGGTCGAGGTAACGCTGGCGGCCCCGAAGCTTCCGGCATAGATGCCATGCGCCTGGTCGCCGGCGGTGCTGATGGCGCCCTTGTTCTCGACCTGCACGGTGCCGCTGATCGAAGTCGCGTCGATGCCGCTGGAATTCGTGCCCAGCGTCGTGATGCTGCCAACGGACCTTGCCACGACATCGCCCTTGCCGGCCGCCAGGATTGCATCCGCGACCGCGCCCTTTGTCGAGATGTCGCCGGTGGAGAAGATTGCCGCGGCGCCGCCCACGGACATCGCCTGCAGGCCGATACCGCCATCATCGGCAGTGGAGACGTCGCCGATCGACTGGATGCCCGCACCGAGCAGGCCGCTGGCCGCGATGCCTTCCGCGCTCGGCCCCGTGGTGCTGATGTCGCCCTTGGAGATGACGATGGTGGTCGCCGTGTCCGAGTTCGCATAAATGCCGCGGGAATCGTCACCAATGGTGCTGATATCGCCGGTGGACGTGACCTGGACCCCCTTGTCCTTCGACTCCGCGGAGATGCCGTCGGCCGACACGCCCTCGGTCGAGATGTCACCCGCCGTGGTGATCGTCACCGAGCCGTTATTGGTATAGACGAAGATGCCGTTGGAATACTTGCCCTCGGTGACGATGTCGCCCGTGGAGTTGATGGTGACGGTCGCGTTCTTGGTGAGCGAAGCGATGCCGTGGGCTTCCTCGCCATGCGTGGTGATCTTGCCGATCGACACCACATCCGCCGTGCCCGAGCCCGATGCGTTGATGCCGTTGCCCTGGTCGCCGAACGTCTCCAGGTCGCCGGTCGAGCTGATCTTCACGTCGCCCACAAGGACACTGCCACTGATGGCATCGGAACCGGCGCCTTCCACCGTCACATCGGCAGTCGAGGTGATGGTAGCCAGGCCCGACAGGCCGGAGGCCAGAATGCCGATCGAGTTGACGCCCTTGGTGTGAACGGTGCCATTGACCGTGACGGTGGCCCCGTTGATGCCGAGCGCATTGACGCCGCCGGCGAGGCTTCCTTCCGTGGTGATGCTGCCATCGAAGGTGATAACCACCGGTCCGGACGTGGAAGATGCCAGCACGCCGCTGGAGAAGTTACCTGTCGTCGCGATATCGCCGGTGACATAAGCTTTGGCGGAATCATAGCCAAGTGCGAATACGCCGTCGCTGTCCTCGCCCTTGGTGGTGATGTCGCCGGTGGAGGTGACGACGACATCGGTCTTCGAATCGCCCTTGATGCCGGCGGCGTTATCGCCCTGCGTGGTGATGTCGCCGGCCGAAGTGATGGTGACCGAGGAGGTCTTCGAATAGGCTTGGATGCCGGCCGCATCGCTGGCGATGTCGCCGGTCGAGCTGACCGTGACCGTGAATCCGTCCGAACGCGCTGAGATGCCGCCCGAGCCGGAACCAGTCACCGTGATATCGCCCTTGGAGGTGACGCTGGTGGCGGCACCGTCCGAATTCGCGACGATGCCGAAAGCGGTGGTGCCGGAGGTCTTGATGTCGCCCGTCGAAGTGACGACGACACCGCCCACCGCCGTGGCTTCGATGCCCTGCGAGGCGAAGCCGCTGGTCGAGATGTCGCCCTCGGATGTGACGTAGACGGCGGTGAAGCCATCCGCGGTGATACCGTTCGAGTTCAAGTCCAGCGTCGTGATCTTTGCGTGCGAGTCGACCGTTACGATGCCGTCCAGCGTCTGCGCGTAGATGCCGAAGCCGAAATTGTCGTCGGTGGTGATGGTGACGCCCGCGCCGCTTGCGGTGCCGGCCTTGATCGTCACGTCCCCATAGTTGCCGTTGCCACCCGACGAGATCGCCCGGCCGACGGCGATACCCGTCGTGGTGTCGACGATGACACCGTCCTGGATCACGATGGTAAGGTCGGTGACCTTATAGACGATGCCATCAGAAAAGGGGTTGCCGGCGGTCGTGCAGGTGACCGTGTCGCCCGCATTGGCGGCGCCGCACTCGTTGAGCGCAAACACCGTGCGCGAACCGGCAAAGGTCGCGGCAAGCGCAAATCCCGAAACGCCGACCAGCAAGGCCCGTCTCATGCGCGGCGGTAGCGCTGTGGTGCGCATCTCGCGTCGGCTGGCCCTCGGTGCCGCCGCGCGACGCGTATTCCCTTGAACCATGCATTCCCCCGTGCCGCATCCGGTGTGCTGATTCCCACCTCGCGCGCACCGGCTCCGGCATAGGGCGGACCGACCGTTCCTAAAAAGATGTATTTTTATCAATGTGTTATCTGAGCTGAGTTCGCCGAAGTTTTTTCGTCGAACGCGCATCGGCGAGCCACGAATGCCGAAGTTTTTTTGGCTGCACACAGGCGCGGCACTCCTGCCGCGGCAACACGTGGTGCGACGCTACATGACACGCGGCGATTGGTTCGCCCTGTTGAAGAGAGCAAGAGATGCATTCGGGCAACGCCGGCCGAAGAACGCGCGCAATTCGCCGCTTTGAAGAGATGCCTTCAGAAAAGCCTTTGTCAGCGGCGCGATGCCTCAGTTATCCAGTGACCTTGGGGACAGCCATTCTGCCAGGGAAAGCGATCATCGGTGCGGACCGCGCCGGTGCGGAGCGACGCACGCGACGCTCCCCGGCAAAGAGCCGATGAGACGAGGATGTCGAGAAACACGATTGACCAGATCGACCTGGAGATTCTGGATGCGCTCCAGCGCAACGGGCATTTGTCCCATGCCGAGATCGGCCGTCTGGTCGGCCTCGCCGTCTCCTCGGTCAACGAGCGCATCCGCAAGCTGGTGCAGCGCGGCATCATCGCCGGATGGTCGGCGCGGCTTGAGCCGGCGTCACTCGGCCTGGACCTGCTCGCTTTCGTCTATGTGTTGATCGACAAGCCGGAGACGTCATCTGCGTTCCTGGAGGTCGTCGCGCAGACACCGGAGGTCCAGGAATGCCACCACATCGCCAGCGACTGGAACTTCCTCTTGAAGGTGCGCGTGCGCAACACCGCCGCCTTCGAGGCTCTGCTGACCAACCGCCTGAAGGCCGTGCCCGGCGTCGTGCGCACCCATACCATCATCTCGCTCACCTCGCACAAGGAGACGACGGCCCTGCCCCTCAAGGCATAGGGCGTCCCGCTGGGGAATGGCCCCGCACGTTACACCGCCCGCATTGCACCCCCCACATTGCACCGGTGGGCCACCGCCGCTATAAGGACTCGAGAGATCGGCGGGCCCGGGGGAAACGCGGTGGCGAAGTCACCTAAGATATTGATATTAAACGGCCCAAACCTGAACATGCTGGGTGTTCGGGACCCCGCCATCTATGGCCGCGACAGCCTTGCCGACATCGCCAGCATGTGCGAGCGGCGGGCCAAGGAATTGGGCCTGACCGTGGATTTCCGCCAGTCCAACATCGAAGGCGAGCTGGTCACTTGGATCCAGGAAGCGCGCAAGAATGCCGCCGGCATCGTCATCAACCCGGCCGGCTATGGCCATACCTCCATCGCCTTGCTGGATGCATTGCAGATCGCCGAATTGCCGGTGATCGAGGTGCATCTGTCCAATATCCACCGCCGTGAATCTTTCCGGCACCACACCTATACAAGCCAGGCCGCGACCGGCGTGATCTGCGGATTGGGCGCCAAGGGCTACCTGCTGGCCCTGGATGCCATCGCCCATTTGGTCAAGCCGGGCCTGCTCAACAAGAAAGACCGCGCATGAGTAAGTTCGACATCGACGAGGCTCTGATCCGCAAGCTGGCCAACCTCCTGAAGGAGACCGGCCTGACCGAGATCGAATTCGAGACCGACGATGCGCGAATCAGGGTGAATGCCGGCGGCACCGGCCCGGCAATGGTCGCGGCGCCGGTGATCGCGGCGCCGGCCGCCACTGCGGCGTCCGCGGCGGCAGCCGAAGGACCGGCGGCCGGCTCGGTCTCCTCACCGATGGTCGGCACCGCCTATCTGTCGCCGGAGCCGAACGCCGCCGCTTTCGTGAAGGTCGGCGACCGCGTGGCGAAGGGCCAGACCATCCTGATCATCGAGGCGATGAAGGTGATGAATCCGATCCCGGCCCCGCATGCCGGCACGGTGACCCAGATCCTGGTGCAGGACGGCCAGCCGGTGGAGTTCGGCGAGCCGCTGATGGTCATCGCCTAGGCCGCGCCCAGGACCCGGCAAAGCGATGTTCGAAAAAATCCTGATCGCCAACCGCGGCGAGATCGCCCTCCGCATCCATCGCGCCTGCCGCGAGATGGGCATCCGCACGGTCGCCGTGCATTCGGTCGCCGACGCGGACGCGATGCATGTGCGCCTGGCGGACGAGAGCGTGTGCATCGGCCCGGCGCCATCGCGCGATTCCTATCTCAACATGGCGGCGATCATCTCCGCCGCCACCATCACCGGCGCCGACGCGATCCATCCCGGCATCGGCTTCCTGTCGGAGAATGCCCGCTTCGCGGCGATGGTGGAGGAGCATGGCTTCACCTTCATCGGCCCTGCCCCCGACCACCTGTCGCTGATGGGCGACAAGGTGCAAGCGAAGGACGCCGCCATCCGCTTCGGCATCCCGGTCGTGCCCGGTTCGTCTGGCGCACTGAAGGACGAAGCCGACGCGAAGCAGTGGGCCAAGAAGATCGGCTATCCGGTCTTGATCAAGGCGGCGGCCGGCGGCGGCGGCAAGGGCATGCGCGTTGCCAACGACGAAGCCGAGCTGTCGCAGTCCTGGTCGATGGCGCGCAGCGAAGCGATGAAGAGCTTCGGCAATGACGCGATGTATATGGAGAAATACCTCTCCCATCCGCGCCATATCGAGATCCAGATCCTCGCCGACAATCACGGCAACGTGGTGCATCTGGGCGAGCGCGACTGCTCGCTTCAGCGCCGTCACCAGAAGCTGGTGGAAGAAGCCCCCTCGCCCGCGCTCAACGCCGAGCAGCGGGCGCGCATCGGCAAGGTCGCCACCGACGCCATGAAGAAGATGGGCTACCGCTCGGTCGGCACCATCGAGTTCCTGTTCCAGGACGGCGAGTTCTATTTCATCGAGATGAACACCCGCCTGCAGGTCGAGCATCCGGTCAGCGAGATGATCACCGGCATCGATCTGGTGCGCGAGCAGATCCGCGTCGCTTCCGGCGCGCCACTGGGCATGAGCCAGTCCGACATCACCTTCAACGGCCACGCCATCGAGTGTCGCATCAATGCGGAAAACCCGGAGACTTTCGCGCCCTCGCCGGGCAAGGTCACCGAATATCACGCGCCGGGCGGCCTCGGCGTGCGTGTCGATTCGGCGCTCTATGGCGGCTATCGCGTGCCGCCGCATTATGACAGCCTGATTGCCAAGCTGATCGTCCACGGCCGCAGCCGCAACGAATGCATGATGCGCCTGCGCCGCGCGCTGGAAGAGATGGTGATCAACGGCGTGCACACCTCGATCCCGGTGCATCGCCGCATCATGAACGCGCCGGATTTCCTGAACGGCGATTACGACATCCGCTGGCTGGAACAGTTCGTCGCCGGGGAATAACCGAGGCGAACAATCACGCGCCGGCGAGCGATCCGAACTGCTCCACGCGCGTGACCGTGCTGGCGAATTCCGGGCTCTGCGGGCTGACCGCCATCGGGCAGCGCACGCCCGGAATGACCGCGACATCGAACAGCTCGCGCACCAGCCCCTCCAGGCGCAGCCATTGCAGCACGTCGCCGGTCCGCAGGTCGATGATCTGCACGCCGCACCAGGGGTCGGCGTCCTTCTGCTTCAAATTGGCGTCAAGCTGCAGCCCGGCAAAGCTCTTGTCGCGCGGCAGCGACAGCCCGACGATCGCCGCGTTGGCATGGAACGCGAGGCCGCGCAGGAAGCCCGGCAGGAAGGCGTGCTCCTCCAGCTTTCCCGTCTTCTCGTCGACCTTGCACAGATAGCCGCGCCCGGAATCCAGCAGCCACAGCCGGTCGCTATAGAGCCGCGGCGAATGCGGCATGGACAGCTTCTCGGTGACGATGCGGTCGTCCTTGAGGTCGATCAGCACGCCGCCCTCGGCGCGGCGGTCGCGCCAGCCATTGACGATGTCGCTGCGGCAGACCGCCGTCACATAACGCGGCTTGCCCGCCTGCATCGCCATGCCGTTCAGGTGGCAGCGATCCTCCGGCGCCAGCTTGCTGATGAAAGGCGGTTTCCACAGCGGCCGGAAGCTGTGCGTCAGGTCGAACTCGGCCAGGCAGGAATAGGCCGTGTTGACGAAGATCACCCGCCCGTTCGGCTGCACCGCCAGCTCGTGCGCGTCGACGTCGCCGGTGGTCTGCGCGTTGCGCGGCACATAGCAGCGGTCGAAATGCTGGTTCGCCTTCTCGCCCGGCCGCAGCATGTTCTCCAGGCGCCAGATCTGCGCCAAGGCAGCGAGGTAGATCCGCTGCTGGCTCGCCCATAATCCCATCGCCCGGGTGAAGCCGATCTGGTTGACCGAGATGATGCCGCCCTGCTGCACGCCGACCAGGAACAATTGGCCGGTCTGGTACGAGGTGAAGGCGAGGCTGACATCGTTCGCCACCAGCCACCCGGCCAGCCCGCGCGAGCAGGTGATGTTGGTGGTGGCCTCCGCCCCCTGCGCCGCCTCGCCGATCATGACTTGCCGAGGCGCTTCTTCATCGCGTCATGGGCGCCGGTGAAGCCGTTCAGCGAGAACTCGAACACCGCCGTCTTGCCGCCGCCGATGCCCACCGCGACCTTGGCGAGGCTGCCGGAGCGTAAAGTCGCCAGTTGCGCCTCGTCCAGCGCGACCACCGCCTCGCACCCGCGTTGCAGGCAGCGGCGGAATTGCAGCGGCACCACGTCGTTGTCGCCCACCTTCAGCGCCGGGATCATGGTGAGGTCGACGCCCAGCGGCAGCAGGGCCGTGGCGATCATCGGCACCGGAGCTTTCGCCGGGTCCGGATTCGCCGCCACGGCCAGCGCGCCCAGGCGGCCGCCTTCCTTGCTCTTGATGATCGTGCGAATCTCGCAGACCCGCGGCTGTTCCGCGGATGTGGGCACCGGGCAGAACAGCTCCCATTCCTTGAATGTCTCGGGCCTTGGTGTCGTATCCTGTGCGGCGGTGATGCCGATGGGCAACAGTGTCCCCGCGATCGCGCTGATGGCCGCCCACAGCCGCATGTGCCGGGTCACACAGAATTTCCCGCGCCGCATCTTCGCTCGCTTGTTACTTCCCCAAAACGAGCAATAGCGGAGGCGGTTGACCAGAGCAAAAGAAAAGCGTGGGCAAAAGAAAAGCGCCGGCCATCGCCGGCGCTCTTCGGTCGCGATTCTTCGTCGCTATTGCGCGTTCGCGTCGGTCTCTTCGACCTGGGTCAGGATCACCTGATCCTCTTCGGTCGGCGCGGTGGTCTGCGCCACCGGAGCTGGCGCGCTTGTCTGCGCTGTCGTCCCGGTATGGCCGGGACATTCGGCGAACGCTGGAGCCGCTACGATTGCCGCAGCGAACCCCAGCGCCACCAATGCTGTCTTTTTCATGGGCACCTCCTTTCGCTGTGTTGATGCGGCTATCCTGAACCGATCAGCCGGAATGTAAAGACCTGGTCCGATCACATTTTCCGGCATCGCCTCCGGCCAATTCCGACTTTGGTCCAAGTTTTGCGTGGTTCCCGCCACCGAGGCCGCACGTGCCGTGTTTGTGGGCAGTCCTGTGACTGTCACACGCACCCCAGCCAGTCACGTTGACGCCGCCGATATTTGCGTTAGGCTTTTTGCCAGAGGAGGCGCCATGTCGAATCGCGCTGGTTCGCCCCGCGTCACGCCAGAGATGCTGTTGCGTGCGTATGCGATCGGGATATTCCCGATGGCCGAATCCCGCCACGACCCGCACCTCTATTGGATCGATCCGGATGCCCGCGGCATCCTGCCCCTGGACCAGTTCCACGTCCCGCGCAGCCTGCGCAAAACCGCGCTGAAGGGTCCGTTCCAGATTTCGGCCGACCGTGCCTTCGAAGAGGTCGTGGCCGGCTGCGCCGAGCCGGCGCCTGGCCGCCGGCAGACCTGGATCAACGACACCATCTTCGATCTCTGCCGCAAGCTGCATGTCATGGGCTATGCCCACAGCGTGGAAACCTGGCTGGACGGCGAGCTGGTCGGCGGCCTTTATGGCGTCGCGCTGGGTGGCGCCTTTTTTGGCGAAAGCATGTTCAGCCGCGAGACCGACGCCAGCAAGATCGCCTTGGTGCATCTAGTGGCCCGGCTGAAGCTCGGCGGTTTCACGCTGCTCGACACGCAGTTCGTGACCAAGCACCTGGAGCGCTTCGGCGCGCAGGAGATTCCGCGCGACGCCTATCGTCAACTCCTCAATGAGGCGCTGAAGCACCGCGCGACATTTCCGGCCCAGCTGCCGGAACAGGCTCTGCAAGCCGTCCTGGAATAACCTGACAGATCAGTTGGAGGGCGTGCCGTCGTCGGCGGGCGCGGCGCCGCTTTCGTCCTGCTGCTGTGGCGCCGGTTGCGGTGCCGCTTCCGGCGTGCCGGTGCAATCCAGCACCCACAGATCATAGACCGGGTGCTCCATCGCCGAGAGCGCCGGCGAGGATGCAAACATCCAACCCGAGAAACGTGTGACCGGCGCCTCGCCCTGCTTCTGCTCGACGATCTGCAGGAAGGCCGCACTTTCCGGCGTCTCTTCCGGCGGATGCTTGTCGCAGGCCCTGAGGGTGATCTGCAGCGAGCCGAAGGAAACCGTCTGTCCCACCGAGACATTGATGGTGGAAATGCGCGCGGTGATCTTGTCCAGGCCCTGCAGCACGGCGCCCTGCATCTGCACGGCTTCAGCCGGACCGCTGGTCCATGCGGCCAGCCCCCAAGCGATCAGAGCCGCGCCGGCCGCCACACACCCACACTTCATTTGTTCTTCCGATACGGATTCTGCAGGTCTTCGACCAGCCGCTGCAGCACGCCGCGCACCTGGCCTTCGTCGCAGCCCATCAGGATGGCGTCTTCCAGCGCATCCTGGGCCAGTTGCCGGATCTCATCGAGATTCTGGTTCAGCACCTTGATCTTCTCGACGCAGGAAACCGGCTTGCCATCCGGCTGGCGCCAGATGTGATCGTCCTTCGAATCCTGCTTGCCCTTGCTCGTTCCAGTGCCCGTTGCGCCCTTGGCGGCGGGCGTTCCTTTCGCCGACATCTGCGTCTACGTCCTTGCCCGATGCGGGCCTCCGATCCGGAGCCGGGCCGATCGCCGGATGCGCCTAGTTGCTGGCGCCGCCGCTGTCGGTCCCGACCACGAACTTGTTGATCAAATCCGCCAAATTTATGGCGCCCTGGACCTTCCGTATGCGGTCGTTGGGCTTCAGCATCTCGGTGTCACCGCCGATATTCAGCAGGATATAGTTGTCGCCCAGCAACCCGTCGCTGGTCACCACGGCCGAGGTATCCTTCGGCAGTTGCACGTCATTATCGACCTCGATCGTGACCACCGCCTGATAGGCCGCGGCGTCGAGGCGCTGGTCGATGACCGAGCCGACCTTGACCCCGGCAATGCGCACGTCGGTGCCGACAATGGTGGAGCCGCCGCTGTCGAAGCGCAGCTCCAGTTGATAGCCCGACGTATTGGTGCCGACGTCGGTCTCGGAATAGATCAGGTACAGAAAGCCCGCCGCCACCAGCAGCACCACCGCGCCCAGGACGGTTTCGAGTGTGTTGCGCTCCATGCCCCCTGCTTCCTTCGCTATTTCATTTCTTGCCGGAAACGGCCCCAACCCCGTTCCCGCGCCAAACATACCGGCGCTGTTTTGCTCAGTTCGGCGTCCAGGGCTCGTAATCGCCCGTGGCCGGCGCGCGCTGACCACCTTTCAGCGTGTGGCCCGGCGGACGATACGCTAGGTCGGTGCCCGTCAGGTTCGGCACATGCTCTTTCTGCCAGGCGCGGCGCGGTGCCCGCTCGGTCGGCACCTCGTTGGTCGTGGCGTGGAGCCAGCCGTGCCATTCCGGCGGCACCTTGCTCGCTTCCGGCGCGCCCTTATAGAGCACCCAGCGGCGCTCCCGCTTCTTTCCCTTGGTGCGCTTGTCGATGAAATAGCGGTTGCCGAACTCGTCGGTGCCGACGTGTTGGCCGTGGAGCAAGGTGAAAAGCCAGGTGCCGAACGACATGCAGACTGCCCAGAAGGGTGACTCGGGGCCAAACATGCCGCTGGCGGCCGCTCCCCGAAACTGGCCGGACTATATCGGCGGCCCCGGCGGCTGGCAAGCTGACCTCCCGCGCGTGCGAGGCGGCCAAGCCCCGGTCAAATCAGGATTTTCTCCAGTTCCACATAGGTCGGCTCGGTGAATCCGGCATGGCAGCGATGCGCGCCTTCACTGAAGCCCAGGGCACGGAAGAACGCCCGGTTCTCGGTCAGGACCAGGCGGCAATCGAGCCGCAGCCGCTTGCCGCCCATCAGCCGCGCCTCGGTTTCTGCCGCATCCATCAGCGCCAAGCCCAGCTTCCGGCCGCGCGCCGAAGGCTCGACCGCCAGGCGCCCGACATAGACGCAATCACCCTTGTCCTCCACCGCGACACAGCCGACCGCCAGGTTGTTCACCTTGGCCAGCAGCACCCGCCCGCGCCCCATCAGAGCCGCGATGCTCTCCCGCGTCTCGTTGAGCGCGGCGGAGGCCGGCACGAGTCGGTCGCGGTATTGGGCGAAGGCGCGATGGATCAATGACACGATGACGTCCGCTTCCGCGGGTTCCGCGGCGCGGATGATCGGGCTTGGCGAATGCAGGCTGGTATGGTCTGTCACGAGCAACGGACTCCGGCCGCCTTCCCCCTAGCTAGGCGTCTGCCCCGGAAATCCGCAAGCCCGCTCAACAACGCCGCCGGAGGCTGGCCCTGACCGACATCGCGACCACCGAGCCCAACCGGCGCTTGTTGGGGCTGGGCATCACGCTCCTCGCCGCCTTCTTCGTCAGCCTGATCACCACCTTCGCCCGCCTGGCTTACGATGCCGGCAGCAACCCGCCGACTCAGGTCCTGCTGCGCTCGCTGTGCATGATGCTGGCGCTGGGCGGCCTGCAGCTCCTGGCCGGCCGCAGCCTGATGCTGCCGCGCCGGGTAATCCCGACCACCCTGGCCCTCGCCGTCTGCATCTTTTTCATGTCCTTCGGCTATCTGTCGTCGGTCGCCTACATCAGCGTCAGCCTGGCCGTCCTGCTGCTCTACACCTTCCCGCTCATGGTTGGCGTGGCGTCGCCCTTGTTGGGGCGCGAGCGCATGACCTGGATCAAGGGCCTGTGCCTGATCGGCGCCTTCGCCGGCCTGCTGATCGCTTCCTGGACCGGATTCGGCGCGCTCGATTGGCGCGGCATCGTCTTTGCACTGGCGGGTGCCGCCGGTGTCGCCGGAGTCTCCCTCTTCGGCGGCAAGGCGATGGCCAAGGGGCACCCCTTCGCCATGAATGCCTGGATCAATCTGTGGGTCGCACTGGCCGTTTCGGTTTATCTGGCGGCCATTGGCGGCCTCGCCCTGCCGCAGACCGGCGTGGGCTGGTTGGCCACCCTCGGCGTGTGCGTCTGCTACACGCTGGGTATCCTGTTCCTGTTTTTGGGCCTCACCATGATCTCCCCGGCGCAGTCGGCGCTGACCATGAATCTGGAACCTCTATTTTCCACCCTGGCGGCGATTCTGCTGCTGGGCGAGGCGGTCGGCCTCCAGCAATGGATCGGCATGGTTATGCTGTTGATCTTCCTAGGCATTTCGACGCTCGCCGGATTGCCGCGCCGCGGAAAAGCCTGAATTATCGAACACTACTTATCCACAGGCGGCCGCAACACCTACAAGATGCTGGGGGGAGCCACTAGATGTAGCTTCGTCAAGCCTCAAATGTGACAATATCTAGAAATGTTTTCTTGCACCGACGCGCGGTCGGGGTTCTATATTAAGCATGTCGCTGCGGGGTCACCCGCAACATATTGCGACCGATCTAAACAACTTAGCCCACGTTGTTGAAGCAGTTTCTTCGACAGGGTGGAGGAGTCCGTTAACGGACTAGAAGACGGGGGTTAACATGCGTATCGAACGCCGATTCACCAAGGCCGATCAGTCGCCCTATGCCGACATCGCCTTCCAGACGACGACCAGCGAGATCCGCAATCCGGATGGCTCGATCGTCTTCCAACTGAAAGACATCCGCGTTCCGGCCGAGTGGTCGCAGGTCGCCTCCGACGTGCTGGCGCAGAAATATTTCCGCAAGGCCGGCGTGCCCGCGCGCCTGCGCCCGGTGGTGGAGCGCGACGTGCCGGAATGGCTGTGGCGGCAGGAGCCCGACCGCGAGGAGCTGCTGAAGCTCCCCGCCGACCAGCGCTATGTCGGCGAGATGTCGGCGACGCAGGTGTTCGATCGCCTGGCCGGCACCTGGACCTATTGGGGCTGGAAGGGCGGCTATTTCGATTCCGAGGAGGACGCCCGCGCCTTCTTTGACGAGATGCGCTTCATGCTGGCGCAGCAGATGGGCGCGCCGAACTCCCCGCAATGGTTCAACACGGGCCTGCATTGGGCCTATGGCATCGATGGCCCGGCCCAGGGCCACTACTACGTCGATTTCGAGACCGGCATGCTGACGGCGTCGGCCTCGGCTTATGAGCATCCGCAGCCGCATGCCTGCTTCATCCAGAGCGTCGCTGACGATCTGGTGAACGAGGGCGGCATCATGGACTTGTGGGTGCGCGAGGCGCGCCTGTTCAAATACGGTTCCGGCACCGGGTCTAACTTCTCCAAGCTGCGCGGCGCCAATGAGAAGCTCAGCGGCGGCGGCAAATCCTCCGGCCTGATGAGCTTCCTGAAGATCGGTGATCGCGCCGCCGGCGCCATCAAGTCGGGCGGCACCACCCGCCGCGCCGCCAAGATGGTGACCGTCGACCTCGATCACCCGGATATCGAGGAATATATCGACTGGAAGGTCGTCGAGGAGCAGAAGGTCGCGGCACTCGTCGCCGGCTCGCAGGCCTGCAATACCCACCTCAACAAGGTGATGAAGGCCGCCCATGCCGGCGAGGGCGAAGGCAAGTTCGACCCGCTGAAGAATCCGGCCCTGAAGGCCGCGATCCGAGAGGCGCGCA
>DASZQC010000551.1:0-7759 GCA_035549815.1 Dongiaceae bacterium | reverse complement strand
GCGCACCTACACCGACCGGCATGGCCTCAAGGACCTGTGCAGCGAGCTGCTCGGCATCGATCTCTCCAAGCAGCAGCAAAGTTCCGACTGGGGCGCCGACAAGCTCACCGACCAGCAGAAGCACTACGCCGCCTCCGACGTTCTCCACCTGCATGCATTGAAAGCCAAGCTGGACGCCATGCTGCAGCGGGAGGGCCGCGTCGCCGAAGCGGAAGCCTGCTTCCGTTTCCTGTCGGTGCGTGCCGGGCTCGATCTGGCGGGCTTTGAGGATATGGACATCTTCGCCCACTAGGGGCCGCACGCTCAGGGACCCAGGCCACAGGCGCCTTGTCAGGGGTCCCAATATCACCCAAATTGGCCCCCAGTTTGCGCGCGACTCGGGCTGCAAGGGACCCTTCGCCCGCCGCACGGCGGCGCCTGCACCATGTCCATCACTTACGAAACGCGCACCGCGACCGCCGGTCTGCCTGCTGCGAGAGCAGACGGCGCCGAGCGCGATCGCGCGTTCCGGCAGGCGACGCGCCACAGCCGCCGCGTCAGGCTGCTGCGCTTCGGATTGCCCGCCATCGCAATCGCCCTTGCTGTGGCGTACGTGGTGATGCTGACGGAATCCTGGAGGATCGGCCTAGGCAAGATTGCCGTGGACAGTGTCTCGGTGACACCCGACGACCTGACGATGAAAAATCCGCGCTACGCCGACAAGACGAAAGACGGCGGCCACTACGAGGTGCGTGCCAAGCAGGCCATCATGGGCTTCGGGCAGAACACACCGATCAAGCTGATCGACATCGACGGCGACCTCGTGCAGGTCAACAATGTGGTGACGAAGCTGAAGGCCAAGCGCGGCCTTTACAGCAACTCGACCGGCGAACTGGAGCTCTTCGACGGCATCGAGATCGACGGCAGCAACGGGCTGACCGCCCGCCTGTCGCGCGCCACGGTCTATTCCAAGGACCACCGCATCATCTCCAAGGAACCGGTCACGGCCACCATGCCGGCCGGGACCGTGCAGGGCGCGACCATGACGATGAACAGCGGCACACGCGAGGCGACCTTCGTCGGCGACGTCAAGGTTCACCTCACGCCTGCCCCGGGCCAGTCCAACATCGGCATCGGCCGCGATGCGCGCCAGCCCGTCGACGTGACGTCCGACCGGCTCGACATCAACGATGCTCGCCACATCGCCCATTTCGTCGGCACGGTGGTGGCTGTCCAGGGCGACTCCACGCTGAAGACGCCCAACCTCTACGTCGAGTACGAAGGCAAGGCCGCGGACCAGCTCACGCAGGCGAAGCAAGAGGCCAAAAAAGCCGACACCCCGCAATCGGGGGTCAAGCTGATGCTCGCCAGGGGCGGGGTCGACATCACGGCCGGCACCGACCGGCGCGTCAGGAGCGACCAGGCCGATTTCGACGCCAAAGCCGACACGGCGCTGTTCGTCGGCAACGTGACCTTGAAGCAGGCCAAGAACGTGCTGGAGGGCAGCCGCTTCTACGTCGACCGCAAGCACGGCAGGAGCCGGCTCGATTCTCCCGCAGCGCCCGGCCAGCCCGCCGGACGCATCGCCGCCACCTTCTACCAGAGCGAAAATCGTGCGGCGGCCCGCCCCAGGTCGGCCGTCGAGGAGGCCGCAGCAGCAACAGCCGGCAGCCTGCTTGGTTCGTTCAAGGCCGACCCGAACGCGCCGATGGACGTCGAGGCCGACACGCTCGATATCTACGACGCCGCCAAGCAGGCGGTGTTCCGCGGCCGGGTCAAGGCCAAGCAGGGCGACCTGCTCATCCAGACGGTCGAATTGATCGCGCACTATTCAGGCCAGTCCGGCCTCGGCACGCTCGGCACCAATCGGACTGACAGCAACGAACAGGGCCAGCTCACCCAGGTAGAGGCGAGGCAGAAGGTTCTCATCACCAGCAAGGATGGCCAGACCGCCACTGGCGACTGGGCGAACTTCGACGTCAAATCCAACACCATCGTGCTTGGGGGCCAGGTGATCGTGTCGCGCGGCAAGGACGTGGCCGAGGGGCCGCGCCTGAAGATCGACCTGACCACCGGCATGTACCGGTTCGAGCTGGAGAATGGACCGGCGGCGGCTGCGACCCCGGCCAAGGCGGCGGCCCCCATTGCCGCCGCGCCGGCGATCTCGGAGAGCGCAGCGGAAACTCCCACCCACCGCACCTGCCCGCCCGGCAAGCAGTGTCTTCTGTTCTACCCGAAGAATTTCAAGGACAAGGCCAAGGAGAAGATCAAGCAGATCCTGCCCGAAGCAGCGGCCAAGAAGCCGACCGATGGCTGGGAGCCGTCCACGAGCGCCAGCCCGGTGCTGCGCGGGGATTGATCGCATGAAGCTTTTCCCTTTTCGCCTCAAGCGTCATCAGGCCCGGCAAAGACGGCCAAACGGGCACATGGACGACCGTGACGATGCCATCGGGCCCGAAGATGAGGAGGAGTTCTACGGCGGGCAGGACTGGCTGACGACGACCAACGTCCAGAAAAGCTATCGCGGGCGGATGGTGGTGAAGGGCGTGACCCTGGCGACCGGACGCGGCGAGGCGGTGGGCCTGCTTGGTCCGAACGGGGCCGGCAAGACGACCGTGTTCTACATGATCACCGGCCTGGTCTCGGCCGACGCGGGCCGCATCACCCTGGACGGCCGCGATGTCACGCGGCTGCCCATGTACCGGCGCGCCCGCCTCGGCATCGGCTATCTCCCGCAGGAGGCTTCGATCTTTCGCGGGCTGACGGTCGAACAGAACATCATGGCCGTCCTCGAGCTGGTCGAGCCCAACCGCCGGCGCCGCAAGGAGCAGCTCGACAGCCTGCTGGAGGAATTCAAGATCACGAGGCTGCGCAAATCGCCCTCGCTGGCCCTGTCCGGCGGCGAGCGCCGCCGCTGCGAAATTGCCCGCGCCCTGGCCTCCCGGCCCTCGTTCATGCTGCTGGACGAGCCGTTCGCCGGCATCGACCCACTGGCAGTTGTGGAAATCCAGAAACTCGTGCGGCAGCTGACCAATCGCGGCATCGGCGTCCTGATTACCGACCACAGCGTGCGCGAGACCCTCAGCCTGGTTGACCGGGCCTATATCATCTACGACGGCCAGGTGTTAACGCACGGTAACCCTCGGGAAATCATAGCCAACGAAGACGTGCGCCGGGTGTACCTGGGCAATATGTTCAGTTAATGCGGCACCGCTATACCTTGACCCCGTGACGTGTCCTGAGGACCATTGGGGTCACTATGGTGCTAGCGCCCAAGTTGGAGCTGAGACAAGGCCAGCAGCTGGTGATGACCCCCCAGCTGCAGCAGGCCATTCGTCTGCTACAACTCTCCAACATCGAGCTGGCCGCGTTCGTCGAAACCGAGCTTGAGCGCAATCCGCTGCTCGAGCAGATCGACGTGGCTCCGGAGCCCGAGCCGGAACGGCCGCGGCACGAGAGCGACAGCGAGGAAGAGGCGGAAAACGGCTGGGAGCCCGGGGAAGGGCCGCTGGCAAACCTTGCGTCCGCCGGCAAGGAAGCGGACTGGCCCGCCGACGGTGCCAACGGCACAGACGCCGCGGGCTGGGCGGCCATCACGCCGCGCACCAGCAATACCTACGGCGGCGATGCTCCTAATCTCGAAGAATACGTTGCCGCGGGGCGCTCGCTGGTCGATCACCTGACGGAGCAGCTACAGCTTGTCATTACCGACCCCGCCGAACGCCTCGTCGGCGCCCATCTCATTCACATGGTCGATGAGGCCGGCTACCTGCAGGGCGACATCGGCGAGCTGGCGACGAAGATCGGCGCGCCGGCGGGCTTCGTGGAGAAGGTCCTGGCGGTCATGCAGACTTTCGACCCGCCTGGCGTGCTCGCCCGCAACCTGGCCGAGAGCCTCGCGCTTCAGCTCAAGGAGCAGAACCGTTACGACCCGCAGATTGCCAAGCTGCTCGACAATCTGGAGCTGCTGGGCAACCACAACCTGCCCGCTCTCAAGCGGGCGGTCGACGTCGACGGCGAAGAGCTCGCCGAGATGATTGCCGAGATCAGGCAGCTCAATCCCAAGCCGGGCCTGAAATTCGGCTCGGTGCAGATCCAGCCGATTCTGCCGGACGTGCTGGTGCGCCCGGCGCGCGACGGCAGCTGGATCGTGGAGCTGAACAACGACACGCTTCCCCGCGTCCTGGTCAATCGCAGCTACTACGCTACCGTTTCCAAGACCGCGCGCTCGGACAAGGACCGCGGCTACCTGCTAGAGTGCTACCAGAATGCGAACTGGCTGGCGAAAAGCCTCGACCAGCGCGCGCGCACGATCCTGGCCGTCGCCGAGGAAATCGTGCGGCAGCAGGATAGCTTCCTCACCCACGGCATTCAGCACCTGAAGCCGCTCAATTTGCGCACGATCGCCGACGCGATTTCCATGCACGAATCGACGGTCAGCCGCGTGACGTCGAACAAGTATATGGCGACGCCGCGCGGCATGTTTGAGCTGAAATACTTCTTCACGTCGGCCATTGCGTCGGCCGACAGCGACGGCGGCGCGCACTCCTCCGAAGCGGTGCGCCACCGCATCAAGGTGCTGATCGACGCCGAGACGGCGCAAGCGGTTTTGTCCGATGACAAGATCGTGGAATATCTCAAGCGGGACGGCATCGACATCGCGCGCCGGACCGTTGCCAAATACCGCGAGGCGCTGCGCATCCCCTCTTCCGTCCAGAGGCGGCGTGAAAAGCAGATGGCCGCGCGACTTGCCTCCGGCGGCTGAGCCGGCGAGCAAACTTTTGCCCCTTTTGCGCGCATTGCAGTGCTTTCTCGAGGGAACGGCGGGTGCTGCGCCGCGGTTTGACAGGGGTGGCAGGCTGCTCTAGGTTCCGCGCGCACTGAAGAGCCGAGGACTGCAGCAGACGGAAGCCGGCCACAGATAGAAGGCAGGCATCGAAAGCGGCGCGAAATACCGGCGTGCGCCAAAGAGGCGTTGGGGACAGTGTCCACGACATAGGGTGAGGCAGAGAGGCCCGCAGCGGGTTCTCGTTCGTGTTGTAATGGCGCGATTGAGCCCGATGCGGCAGGCAGGCTTCACGCCGTTGCGCACGGCATAGGAAATGCATGAGGCGCAAGGGCACGAACCCGGAAAGGGTGTGAAAAGCGATATGGATCTTGGTGATCTGATCTCCCCCGAGGCGATTTTTGCCTCCATGGAGGGGACCAGCAAGAAGCAGGTGCTGCAGGACCTTGCCCAAAAGGCGGGCAAGCTGACAGGCATCGACGGCCGCCAGATTTACGATACCCTGCTGCAGCGCGAGCGCCTGGGGTCAACCGGCGTCGGCCGCGGCATCGCTATTCCGCATGGCCGGCTGGCGTCGCTGCGCAAGATCACCGTCATCTTTGCGCGGCTCCAGGAACCCATCGACTTCGATTCGCCAGACGGTGAACCGGTCGACCTGATTTTCCTGCTGATCGCGCCGGAGCACGCAGGCGCCGATCACCTCAAGGCGCTGGCGCGCATCTCGCGCCTGCTGCGCGCCCCGGAGATCATCGACAGGCTCCGGGCGTCGAACGATCGCAACGCGCTCTACGAGGTGCTGACCCAGCCGGCGGCGTTCCACGCCGCCTAGCCGCCAGCGCGGCTCTCGTCAGCCGAGCACGGCCAGCGCGCCCAGTCCCATGCCGCCGATCAGAATCCGCCACCAGGCGAAGGGCGCAAAGCCGTGGCGGCTGACGAAGTCCAGCAGATAGCGAACAACGACGACGGCCACCGCGAACGACACCACGAATCCGAGCGCTATGCTTTGCATCTCATCGAATGTAATCAGCGCCCGGTTCTTGTAGAGGTCGAATGCGAAAGCACCTGCCATCGTCGGCATGGCGAGAAAGAAGGAAAACTCCGTCGCCGAGCGCTTGTCGGCACCGAGCAGCAGCGCGCCCACGATTGTCGCTCCCGACCGGGAAACACCCGGAATCATCGCCAGGCATTGCGCGAGGCCGATGGTGAAGGCCAGCGGCAGCGGATAGTCCATCACGTCGAAATACCTCGGCTGCAGGGTCATTCTGTCGACCAGCATCAGCACGATGCCACCGACGACAAGCGTCACGCAGACGAGCCATGGCGTCTCGAACAGCACCGATTTGATGAAGCCATGCGCCAGGGCGCCGACGAGGGCGGCCGGCAGGAATGCCAGCAATATCCCCAGGATGAAACGGCGCGTGCGCGGATCGTACGGGAGGGCGGCCGCCAGCCGCAGGAGCTTGGTGGCATAGACCGAGAGGATGGCGAGGATCGCGCCAAGCTGAATGAGCACCTCGAAGGTCTTGCCGGGAGATTGAAAACCCAGGAAATGACCGACAAGCAGCAGATGCCCCGTCGAAGACACCGGAAGAAATTCCGTCAGTCCCTCGATCAGTCCGAGCAGGATCACTTGCCAAGTGGCCATCACGAACCCCCGTGGATTGCGCGTCGAACAGATCGTTGGCGGCCCGCCGGCATATGCCCATGACGCAACCCCCACAAGGGCCGGCGCGGCTTTCTGGGCTGGTTGTGGCCACGCTGCACAGGTATCTTATGGCACTCAACTCGCGCCGGACACCATGGTCCACAACCTGAAAAACCTGATTATGGCCGAAGCCCAATCGGCCGGCTTCGACGTGGCACGGGTTACGACCCCGGCCTCGCTAGGCATGCAAACGGCTGAGAGGCTGGCGACCTTTGTGGAAGAGGGCCGCCACGGCGATATGGCATGGATGGCGACGACGGCAGGGCGCCGCGGCCATCCCCTGGCGCTTTGGCCGGATGCCCGCTCAATCATCATGCTCGGCATGAACTATGCGCCGTCGGGCGACCCGCTGGCAGCGCTTGCGGACGGCAACCGCGGGCTCATCTCCTGTTATGCCCAGTGCAAGGATTACCACGACGTCATGAAGGCGGGCCTCAAGCAGCTCGCCGCCCGGATTGCGCAGGTCACGGCGGCCGAGGTGAAGGTGTTCGTCGATACCGCGCCGCTGATGGAAAAGCCGCTCGGCGAGGCCGCCGGCCTGGGCTGGCAGGGCAAGCATACAAACCTCGTCTCGCGCCAGTTCGGCTCCTGGCTGTTCCTTGGCGCCGTGCTGACCTCCGCCGAGATCGAACCCGACCCGCCGGAGATGGAGCATTGCGGCACCTGCCGGCAATGCCTCGACGTGTGCCCCACCAATGCCTTCCCGGCGCCCTACCAGCTCGATGCGCGGCGCTGCATTGCCTACCTCACCATCGAACACAAGGGCCACATCGATGCCGAGTTCCGGACCGCGATCGGCAACCGGGTGTTCGGCTGCGACGACTGCCTGGCGGTTTGCCCCTGGAACAAATTTGCCGTGGCGACGCGCCAGGCGAAGCTGCAGGTGATGCCGGGCACCGAGGCGCCACTGCTCGAAGAGCTGCTGGCGCTCGACGACGCGGCTTTCCGCAAGCGCTTCGCCGGCACGCCGGTGAAACGGACGGGACGCGACCGGCTGCTGCGCAACGCGCTGATCGCCGCCGGCAACTCGGGCAACACATCGCTTCTCCCGGCAGTCGAGCGGCTCCTGGGTGATGCCTCGCCGCTGGTGCGCGCCATGGCCGTGTGGGCACTGCGCCGCCTTGCTCCAACGCAGGTGTGGCAGAAGGCCATGCAGATGTGGGCGCCGCGCGAAGCCGACGCGGCGGTTCAGGCGGAATGGGCCGCGCCGGCCTGACCATGCAGGTTTTTTTCTTCGGGTTCGGCTATTCGGCGGAGGCCGTCGCGCACCGGTTGAGTGCACGCGACAT
>DASZQC010000550.1:0-3245 GCA_035549815.1 Dongiaceae bacterium | reverse complement strand
CTGCAATCGGACGTGCATCTGGTGCAGTTCGAGGTGGGCCGCATCGACTTCCGGCCCAGCGACAAGGCGCCGAGCAACCTGGCGACCCGCGTCGCCGCCGCGCTCAACGAATGGACCGGCAAGCGCTGGCTGGTCAGCGTCTCGACCCATGCCGGCGAAATGACGCTGAAGCAGCAGGCGGCCGAACTGGTGGCGCAGCAGCGCGCCGAGGCGGCGGCGCATCCGCTGGTGAAGGCGGTGCAGGCAGTGTTTCCCGGCGCCTCGATCGACGAGGTGCGCGACCTGGCGCAGCCGGCGGAAGAGCCGGCGGCGGAGGCCGACGCGGCGGTGGCCGATAGCGGTGAGGCAGAGTTCACATCCGGCGATTTCGGCACGCCCGACGACATGAACGAGGATGAGGCATGAAGAATCTGAGCCAGATGCTGAAGCAGGCGCAGGAGATGCAGTCCAAGATGGCGGAGATGCAGACCGCCCTGGAGCAGATCGAGGTCACCGGGCAATCCGGCGCCGGGCTGGTGTCTGTCACGGTCAGCGGCAAGGGGGAGGTGAAGAAGGTCAAGATCGACCCGAAGCTGGCCGACCCGAACGAAGTCGAGGTGCTGGAGGATCTGATCGTCGCCGCCGCCAAGGATGCCAAGAGCAAGGCTGATGCGCAGATGCAGGAGCAGATGTCGAAGCTGACCGGCGGCCTGTCGCTGCCGCCGGGATTCAAGCTGCCCTTCTGATCTCGAGATGGCCGCGCCCGAAATCGATCGCCTGATCCAGGTCCTGGCGCGTTTGCCGGGGCTGGGTCCGCGCTCGGCCCGGCGCGCGGCGCTGACGCTGATCAAGCGCAAGGAATCCTCGCTGCTGCCGCTGATCGAGGCGCTGAAGGATGCGGCGGAGCATGTGCGCACCTGCAGCCAGTGCGGCAATCTCGATGCCGCCGACCCGTGCAGCATCTGCCGCGATGCGCGGCGCGATCCGGCGATCCTGTGCGTCGTCGCCGATGTTGCCGATCTGTGGGCGCTGGAGCGCACGGCGGCGTTCAAGGGGCGCTATCACGTGCTGGGCGGCGTACTCTCGGCCCTCGACGGTATCGGGCCGGAGCAGCTCAACCTCAAATCCCTGTTCCGCCGCATCGAGGCGGGCGAGGTGAAAGAGGTTGTGCTGGCGCTGGGCGCCACTGTCGACGGCCAGACGACGGCGCATTTCCTGAGCGACCGGCTGCAGCCCTTTGGCCTGTCGGTTTCGCGCCTGGCGCATGGCGTGCCGGTCGGCGGCGAACTCGATTACCTCGATGACGGGACCTTGATCCAGGCGTTGCAGGCACGGCAAGCGATCTAGGCCGATCCAGATTCCGTAGCGGCCCCGAACCGCGCGGTTCGATCAAGATTAATTGAGGCGTGGCGTGATTTCGGTCATACAGGTGCCATTGTCTCGCCGCAATTTTCGGGCGATTCTGCCTCTCGTTCCAACGCGGAAAACTGCGTTGAAATCTTAACTGCGATAGGGAATTTAAATGCGTTCTATCCTATGTGCCGGCGTCGCCGTGGCTGCGCTTGCCGTCAACTTCGCGGCCTTTGCCGAAACGCCGATCGGCGCCGACAAGCAGAGCGCGGTTGCCGTCACCATCTACAATAACGACCTAGCGCTGGTGCGGGATTCGCGCAATGTGACGCTGGCGACCGGCGAGAATGACCTCGCCTTCATTGAGGTCAGCGCCGGCATCCGGCCGGAGACGGCTCTGCTGACCGGGCGCGGCACCGATCTCGACATCCTGGAGCAGAATTTCGATTTCGACCTGCTGACGCCGCAGAAGCTGTTGGAGAAATCCGTCGGCCAGACCATTCGCGTGGTGCGCACCAATCCGGAGACCGGCGCCGACACGACCGAAGATGCCACCGTGCTGTCCGTCGCGGAAGGACAGGTGGTGCTGAAGATCGGCGACCGCATCGAAGTGACGCCGCCCGGCCGCCTGGTCTATAGCGCGGTGCCGGCCAATCTGCGCGACCGCCCGACCCTGGTGGTGAAGGTGAGTAGCGACAAGGCCGGCGACGTGCCGGTCGATCTTTCCTACCTGACGCGCGGCCTGTCCTGGGCGGCGGATTACGTGGCGGAGCTGTCGCCGGACGAGAAGAGCGTCAACCTCAATGGCTGGGTGACGCTGACCAACATGAGCGGCATCGCCTATAACGACGCCAAATTGCAGCTCGTCGCCGGCGACGTGAATCAGTATCAGCCGCCTTATGCGCCGGCACCGATGGTGGAAGCGATGGCCGCCGATGGGATGGTGCGCCAGAAGATGGTGCAGGAATCGGCCTTCGAATATCACCTCTACAGCCTCGACCGGCCGACCACCTTGAAGGAGAACCAGACCAAGCAGGTGGCGCTGCTGGCAGCCGCCGCCATCCCGGTCAGCAAGCAGTACCTGCTGATGAATGTGGCGCAGCTCGGCAACAATTACGGCAACCGCATCGGCGAGATGGAGCGCGTCAACGCCGAAGTGCGCATGAAGTTCGACAACAAGGAAGCGGCGCACTTGGGCGTGCCGCTGCCCGCCGGCGTGGTGCGCGTCTACAAGGCGGACAGCGACGGCGACGCGATTTTCGTGGGCGAGGATCACATCGACCACACGCCGAAGAACGAGGAAGTCGATTTGATGCTGGGCAAGGCCTTCGACGTGACGGCGCGCGGCAAGCAGGTGGCGTTCTCCAAGATCGCCGACAACGTTTATGAGAACAGCTACGAGATCGAGGTAAAGAACGCCAAGGCCGAGCCGATCACCGTGACCCTGCGCGAGTTCGTGCCCGGCGACTGGAAGATGGTCGAGGAATCGACCACCCACCAGAAACGCGACGCCTCGACCGCCGAATGGCAATTGCCGGTCCCCGCCGAAGGCAGCGCCAAGCTGACCTACAAGGTGCGGATCACGTTCTAAGGTTTCCCGGTTGGAGTGATGCGACGGCCGGCGATGCAACCCGCCGGCCGTTTTCCATTGGTCGTTAAACTCATTTGTCATGCCAGGGATTGGCCCTGGCATCCACGAGTTTGCCTGTCACCGTTCCGGTCTGCTTAAAGAAACTCGTGGATGGTCGGGCCAAGCCCGACCATGACGATTGAGTGTACGGAGGCAATCTGGCCCCACCGAAAGCGATTGGCCGGCACGGTTCGCGTCCTTAGAGTGCGCCCAGCGCTCTTCCGAGGGTCTTTGCATGCTGGCCGATCTGCTGTCCGCCATCCAGGACGACTGGCAAATCCTGGCG
>DASZQC010000549.1:0-2559 GCA_035549815.1 Dongiaceae bacterium | reverse complement strand
GGGGGGGCCCCCACGGCGCTTCAGCTCGACTCAGTCTTCGGCGGAGAGAACAACCCCCGCCCCTGCCCTCCCCCAGCTTGGGGGAGGGAGGTACGATAGAAACACCCTTGCGGATGGGGACGGCAAGCAACGTCAGCAGCGAAATTCGCTCCGGTTTCCGCCCCTTTTGCCGCGGCCGATTGCCCTTGGAAAGACTTCCTGCCGCAAGCTATGGTGCGGCGCATGAAAGAGCCGCAGGAAACAGGCGCCACCTGGTTCGGCGACCGCAGGGTCGATCCGCAGCAGAAGACCATGCTGGTCCAGGAGGTGTTCTCCTCCGTCGCCGGCAAATACGATCTGATGAACGATCTGATGTCGGTCGGCATCCACCGCCTGTGGAAGTCCTCGATGATCGACTGGCTGAACCCGCGCGCCGGGCAGCGCATCCTGGACGTCGGCGGCGGCACCGGCGACATCGCTTTCCGCATCCTGGAGCGGGCGCCGGGCGCCCATGTCACCATCTGCGACCTGACCCCGGCGATGCTGGAACAGGGCCGCGACCGCGCCTTCGACCACAACATCCTGAAAGGCTGCGCCTGGGTCGCCGGCAATGCCGAGGCCCTGCCCTTCCCCTCCATGCAGTTCGATTGCTTCACCATCGCCTTCTGCCTGCGCAACGTCGCCGACTGGCAGCAGGCGCTGCGCGAGGCGTGGCGCGTGCTGCGGCCCGGCGGGCGTTTCCTGTGCCTGGAATTCTCCCACGTCGCGGTGCCGGCGCTCGCCAAGGCCTATGACCTCTATTCGTACAAGGTGCTGCCGTGGCTGGGCGAGCAGGTGGCGAAGGACCGCGCCTCATACCAGTATCTCGTCGAATCCATCCGCCGCTTCCCGACCCAGGACAACCTGGCGGGCATGATGGCGAAGGCCGGTTTCGCGCAGGTGAGCTATCGCAATCTCTCCGCCGGCATCGCGGCGTTGCATTCCGGCTGGCGGATCTGACATCGAATGCTCCGTTCCTTCCGCTCCCTGCGCCGGCTGACCGCCATCACCGTGACTTTCGCCCGGCACGGCGCGCTGGCGCCGTTCGAAGAAGCCCTGGCGGGCGCCGGCCTGGCGCCGGTGCTGCTGTTCATCATCCAGGCCTTGTTCGGCCGCCAGGTTGGCGACAAAAGGCCGGGTGAGCGCCTGGCCCTGGCGCTGACCGAGCTGGGGCCCGCTTTCATCAAGTTCGGCCAGGTGCTGGCGACCCGCTCCGACCTGGTGGGCGAGCAGGTGGCGGAAGACCTCGCCAAGCTGCAGGACCAGTTGCCGGCCTTCAGCGCCTTCCAGGCGCGCGCGACCATCGAGACCGAGCTGGGCCATCGCATCGAGGATCTGTTCCGCCAGTTCGATGACGAGCCGGTTTCCGCCGCCTCCATCAGCCAGGTGCATTTCGCCATCACCCAGCCGGACGATGCCTGGCCCGAAGGGCGCCAGGTCGCGGTGAAGGTGCTGCGCCCCGGCATCGAAGCGGCCTTCGCCGCCGACATCGAATTGCTGCTGTGGCTGGCGGAATGGACCGAGCGCATCCAGCCGCGCCTGCGCCGCTTGAAACCCGTCGAGGTGGTGCAGACCTTTGCCGCCACCATGCGCGTGGAAATGGATCTGCGCCTGGAGGCGGCCAGCGCCGCCGAGCTGCGCCAGAATTTCGCCGAAGACCCGTTCTATCGCGTGCCGCAGATCGACTGGCGCCGCACCGCCAAGCGGGCGATGACGCAGGAGCGCCTGACCGGCATCCCGATGGATGATCGCGCCGCGATGCTGGCGGCCGGGCTGGACGTCGACGACGTGCTGCTGAAAGCGGCGACGGCCTTCTTCAACCAGGCCTTCCGCGACGGCTATTTCCACGGCGACCAGCATCCCGGCAACATGATGGTCGGCTATGACGGCGCCATCCAGGTGGTCGATTTCGGCATCATGGGGCGCTTGCCTAAGCGCACGCGCTTTTTCCTCGCCGACATGATGCTGGCCTTCCTGCAGCGCGACTATGCCAAGGTGGCGCAGGTCTATGTCGATGCCGGCTATCTGGGCCCGACCAAGTCGGTCGACGACTTCACCCTGGCGCTGCGCTCGATCGGCGAGCCGATCCACGGCAAGCCGCTGCACGAGATCTCCTTCGCCCGCGTGCTGGGCCAGCTCTTCGGCGTGGCCGAGAGCTTCGAGATGGAAGTGCAGCCGGAGCTGCTGCTGCTGCAGAAGAACATGCTGATCGCCGAGGGCGTCAGCCGGCGGCTCAATCCGCGGCTCAACATCTGGACCCTGGCGCAGCCGCTGATCGAGCAATGGATGCGCGACAATCGCGGGCCCGAGGCGCGCGTCATGCAGGCGACGGAAGAGACGCTGCACATCGTCCGCCGCCTGCCCGCGGTCATGCGCAATTTGGACCGGCTGGTGCACCACCTCTCCGAAGGCGGCCTGAAGCTGGACCCCGAGGCGCTGCAGGTCATCAACCGCCAGGGCAGCAATTGGTGGCTGTGGCTGATCATCGCCGTGCTGGTCGCCGGCCTGCTCTTCAGCGGCACCGAGCAGAACATCTACGTC
>DASZQC010000548.1:0-8639 GCA_035549815.1 Dongiaceae bacterium | reverse complement strand
ACGCCATAGGCCTCCGCGTCGAAAACGCCGGGACCCACCCGCGTCGGCTTGTTCGTTTTGTTGTAGCCCCAGGCATAGCGGTCCATCTCCGCTTCGGGCACGCGGATGTAGCTGTGCTGGAGACCGAGCGGAGGAAAGAGTCTGGCCTCGACGAGATCGGCAAAGTCGCCGTCCATCGCCAGTCCCGCGATATGTCCGAACAGGCCGATGCTGGGGTTGGAGTAGCGCCGTTGCGCACCCGGAGCGGCGGCCGGCTTCCAATGTTGCAGATACGTTGCCATCTCGGAATCGTTGTTGACCGCGTCGGGCACCTGCAACGGCAGCCCGCCGGCGGTATAGGTGCCGAGATGCAGCAGCGTGGCCTGGTCGATGGCATGCTGGCGCAGTTCCGGCAGGTATTTTCCCGGATGATCGCTGAGGGAAATCTTGCCGAGGACTTCCGCGTAGGAAGCGAGGGTCGCTGTGAAGGTCTTGCTGACGGAGCCGATCTCGAACAGCGTGTCCTGCGTCACCGGCGCCTTGCTGTCTTTCGCGGCAACGCCGTAATTGAAGAAATACCGTTGGCCATCGACAGTCACGCCCACGGCGATTCCCGGCACATCATGTTCTTCCAGCAGCGGGCGGAAAGCGCCATCCACGGCGGTTTGGATGCCGCTCGGAATATCCGCGGCGTGGAGCTCAATCGGCAGCAGACAGGAAATGAAGGCCAGGGCCAGCGGCCCGACCGCGCGCGTCATGGTCATCAATGGAATCCCCTTGTTCGAAATGATGCTTGCCGCGCCGATGTAGACAACAATAGCGGCGGGATCGTGGCGGCTGTCACCGCCGACTTTCCGAACGACCCTAGTTGATGCTTTCTTTCGCGGCGTTCTTGTCGGCGCCGCTGGGCAGCGGCGCCTGGGGATCGCGGATCCAGGCGGCGATGTCGTCGAACACCTCGTATTGCCCGAAATCGCGCAGCAGCAGATGATAGCCACGGCGATAGATCGCCAGGCGGCCGCGGTCGGGCGCCAGCTCCGGAAACAGCGGCAGCGTCTCATTGACGGCGCTACGGCTCAAGATCGCCTCGCGCTCGCCGAACATCACCAGCCAGCGCGGCTTGTCGAGCTTCGACGCCGCATCGAACGCGGACGACATCAACTGGACCAGGCCATAAGCCGTATCGACGCGCGTCTCCTTGATGACCAGCGGATCGCGCGCCAGGTCGCGCAGTGCGGCGCGATTGTCGGAGGCCTGCACATGCACGCCAGTGGGATAGACCTTCATCCACGGCACAAGGTGCGCGGAAACCTCGATCGCCTTGCGCTGGATCGCCGGCATCGTCTGCAGGCCCCAGATCGCCGGCGCCACCAGGATCACGCCGTCGGCGACCGGCGGATCGTCGCCGGTCATCGCCGCCATGATCACCGATCCGCCCATGCTCTCGCCCAGCAGGAACAGCGGCAGGTCTGGATGCCGCGCCTTCACCAGCCGCGCCGCCACGCGCAAATCGGCGACCATCTGCGCCTCGCCGGCCCAGATGCCGTGCTGCGGCGAAGCGCCGAAGCCGCGCTGGTCATAGGCGTAGAAGGCGAACCCGCGCCGCGCCATGCCCTTGCCCACGGCGGAAAGGCCCTTGGAATAATCGTTGAAGCCATGCAGGCCCAGGATCGCCGCCTCGGTCGGCCGGTCCCACGGCTGCCATTGCCGGAGCGGCAGGTCGGCGCCATCAGGCATGTGGATCGCGGCCTCATCCAGCCGCGGCGTGTCGACCGGCGGGCCGATCTCCTGCAGCCGCGGCGCGCAGGCCGCCAGCAGGAGCGGCAGCAGCAGCACGGCGCGGCGAAGGAAGCGCAAGCTCATTCCGCCGCCGGAGTACGCCGTGTCAATTGCAGGAAAATATCCTCGAGGTCGGTTTCCACGGTGCTGAGATCGGCGATCTCCAGCCCCGCCGCGCGCACATGCTCCAGGATCTCCGACACGCGCGTCTCGGAGGGGCGATAGCGCATCTTCAGTTGCCGCGGGTTCGGGCTTTCCGCATGGAAGCGCGCCAATGTCACCGGCACCGAGGGCAGATCGCGCGCCAGCGTCAGCACCAGCTCCTTGCTGTCGACGCGGGAGAACAGGACTTCCTTGCGCTCCGCCGCGATCACCTTGCCATGGTTGATGATGGCGATGCGGTCGCACAGCTCTTCCGCCTCTTCCAGGTAGTGCGTGGTCAGCAGCACGGTGACGCCCTGGCGGTTCAATTCCCGCACATAGCCCCAGAGCTGCTGGCGCAACTCCACGTCGACGCCGGCGGTCGGCTCGTCCAGCACCAGCACCGGCGGATTATGCACCATCGCCTTCGCCACCATCAGGCGCCGGCGCATGCCGCCACTGAGGGTGCGCGCATAGGACTTGGCCTTGTCGGTGAGGGCCAGGGCCTGCAGCAATTCCGCCGTGCGCCGTTCCGCCTTGGGCACGCCATACATGCCGGCCTGGATGTCGAGCAATTGCGCCGGCGTGAAGAACGGGTCGATGTTCAGTTCCTGCGGCACGATGCCGATGGCCGCCGCGGCGTGGCGCGGGTCGCGATCGAGGTCGATATCCCAGATCTTCACCTCGCCAGACGTCTTGATGACCAGTTGCGCCAGGATATTGATGAGCGTGGATTTGCCGGCCCCATTCGGGCCGAGCAATGCAAAGAGGCTGCCGCGCGGAATCTCCAGATCGACATTGTCCAGGGCGCGCTTTGGCTGCACGCCCTTGCCGGAGGGGGCATAGACCTTGCTGAGGCCGCGAATCGAGACGGCGAGATCGGGCAGGGGAAACGTGGCGGACACGGGGTTTAAGGGCTGGCTGATCTGCGCTGCGGGGCGGTTGATCTGATATAGTGGGCATGGGTATCATCCGACCCGAACAGGGTCAATGTCGCGCCTGGGTGGCGATCTGCGCCACCGCGCCGCAGCAAAGAAATGGACATAAATGGAACCGTTTGAGGTCATCGAGGTCGAAACCACCACCGTCGCCTGCGACGGCGGCAACGGGCCGCTGGGTCATCCGCGCGTCTTTTTGACCTTGTCCAAAGAGGGGGAAATCGAATGCCCCTATTGCAGCCGCAAATACGTGCTGAAGCAGGGGGCTAAAGCTGCTGCCGGCCATTGACGCGGGCCTCGCGTAACGCCGCCTGATCCCGTAATCGTTCCTGCTGAGGCGGCCATCATGTCCAAACCGAAGCACGTCTATCTGATCGACGGGTCCGGTTACATTTTCCGGGCCTTCCACGCGCTGCCGCCCTTGAGTCGCTCCGACGGCACGCAGGTGAACGCGGTGCTCGGCTTCACCAACATGCTGCTGAAGCTGTTGGAGGATACCGACGCCGACCATATCGCCTGCATCTTCGATGCCGGCCGCGTCAGCTTCCGCAACGCGATCTACGACCAGTACAAGGCCAACCGGCCGGAAGCGCCGCCGGAGCTGATCCCGCAATTCGGCCTGGTGCGCGAGGCGACGCGCGCCTGCAACGTCGCCTGCATCGAGATGGAGAATTTCGAGGCCGACGACATCATCGCCACCTATGCGCGCCAGGCCGTGGAGGCGGGCGCGGACGTCACCATCGTCTCGTCCGACAAGGACTTGATGCAGCTCGTGGAGCCGAAGGTGCGGCTCTACGACCCGATGAAGAACAAGCCGATCTCCTTTCCCGAAGTGGCCGAGAAGTTCGGCGTGACCCCTGACAAGGTGGTCGACGTGCAGGCGCTGGCCGGCGATTCTTCCGACAACGTGCCGGGCGTGCCGGGCATCGGCGTCAAGACCGCGGCGGAGCTGATCAACCTCTATGGCGATCTGGAGACGCTGCTGGCCAAGGCCGGCGAGATCAAGCAGCCGAAGCGGCGCGAGAACTTGATCGCCAACGCGGAGCTGGCGCGTATCTCCAAGAAGCTCGTCACTTTGAGCAGCGACGTGAAGCTGGATACGCCGCTGGAAGGGCTGGAGCGGCGCAAGCTCGATGTCGGCAAGCTGATGGCTTTCGTGAAGGCGAACGAGTTCCGCAACCTGGCGGCGCGCATCGCCTCGCGGCACGGCGGGGAGGGCGCCGATGTGCAGCCGACGGCGGACACCGCGCCGCCGGCGCCGCGCGTCAGCGGCGGCCCGGTCAGCCACACGCCGATCCCGGCGGCCAAGCCGGCAAAGCCGGCCATGTCTCCCACCGCGCCGATCGCCTACGACAAATACGAGCTGGTCCAGGATATCGAGACGCTGAAGCGCTGGGTGCTGGAGGCGCGCGATCAGGGCTACGTCGCCTTCGATACCGAGACCAACTCGCTGCACGTCATCACGGTCGATCTCTGCGGCGTGTCACTGGCGCTGGCGCCGGGCAAGGCCTGCTACATCCCGCTGGGTCATGGCGGCCCGACAGGCGACCTGCTGGGCGGCGGGGGCGAGCGGCCGAAGCAGATTCCGCTGGAGCAGGCGCTCGCCATCCTGAAGCCGATGCTGGAAGACCCGTCGGTGCTGAAGATCGGCCACAACATCAAGTTCGACATCTGCATCCTGACCAAATACGGGATCGAGGTCGCGCCGATCGACGACACCATGCTGATCTCCTACGCGCTGGAAGGCGGCGCACACGGCCACGGCATGGACGAATTGTCCGAGATGCATCTGGGCCACAAGCCGATCGCCTTCAGCGACGTCTGCGGCACCGGCAAGTCGCAGATCACCTTCGATCAGGTGCCGCTGGACAAGGCGTTGAATTATTCGGCGGAAGATGCCGACGTCACCTTGCGCCTGCATCAGCTTCTGAAGCCGCGGCTGGTGCAGGAACGCTTGGTCTCCGTCTACGAAACCATCGACCGGCACCTGGTGCCCGTCGTCTCGCAGATGGAATGCGCCGGCGTGAAGCTGGACGTGAAGGCGCTGCAAGGCCTCTCCAACGATTTCGCCAAGCGCATCGTCGAATTGGAGAAGGAGATCCACAAGCTGGCCGGCGGCGAATTTAATGTCGGCTCGCCCAAGCAGCTTGGCGAGATCCTGTTCGAGCAGTTGAAGCTGCCCGGCGGCAAGAAGGGCAAGACCGGCGCCTATGCGACTGGCGCCGACGTGCTGGAGGAGCTGGCGCTCACCTCCGGCCACAAGCTGCCGCAGAAGGTGCTGGACTGGCGCCAGCTCACCAAGCTGAAGAGCACCTATACCGACACGCTGCAGAACGAGATCGATGCGACGACCGGTCGCGTCCACACCTCCTATGCGCTGGCGCTGACTTCCACCGGGCGTCTGTCCTCCAGCGATCCGAATTTGCAGAACATCCCGGTGCGAACGGAGGAGGGGCGCAAGATCCGCTACGCCTTCGTCGCGGAAAAGGGCCACAAGCTGGTCTCGGTCGATTATTCGCAGATCGAGTTGCGCTTGGCCGCCGACATGGCCGACATCCCGGCTTTGCGCGAGGCGTTCCGCGACGGGCTCGACATCCACGCCATGACCGCGAGTCAGGTGTTCGGCATCCCGGTCGAAGGCATGGACCCGATGGTGCGCCGGCGAGCGAAGGCGATCAATTTCGGCATCATCTACGGCATCAGCGCCTTCGGCCTCGCCGCGCAGCTCGGCATCCCGCAGGCCGAGGCGCGCGACTACATCAACGCCTATTTCGCGCGCTATCCGGGCATCCGCGAATATATGGAGCGGACCAAGAAGTTCGCGCGCGAGCACGGCTATGTGGAGACCCTGTTCGGTCGTCGCTGCCACATGCCCGGCATCAACGACAAGAACCCGGCCCGCCGCAGCTTCATGGAGCGCGCCGCCATCAACGCGCCGCTGCAGGGCACCGCCGCCGACATCATCAAGCGCGCCATGGTCCGCGTGCCGCCCGAGCTGAAGAAGCGCGGCCTCAAGGCCAGGATGCTGCTGCAGGTGCATGACGAACTGGTCTTCGAAGTGCCGACCAAGGAAGTCGAGGAGACATCCGAGGTCGTGCGCGGCATCATGGAAAAAGCGCACGAGCCGGCGCGGAAACTATCGGTGCCGCTGATCTGCGAAGCCGGCGTCGGCGATAGCTGGGCGGAAGCGCATTAGCGTCTTAAACGCTGCGCACGAGCGTTATCATCTCTCGATCGTCACACCGGCCTTGCGCCGAGGTCCATTTATCCGTCGCTGAAGCGGTGGACGTCCTAGCATCCTCATTTGAACGTCATGGCAAGGCTTGGCCTTGCCATCCACGAGTTTCGATGAGCGAGACCCGATGATTGCAAGCAAACTCGTGGATGCCAGGGCCAAGCCCTGGCATGACGGAGTGAGTAGCTGATGAGCCCTTGCGTCTTCGGAATGAGTCCCGGCGCAAGGCCGGGATGACGACCGAGGAGGGGCTACAGCGCCACCTTCTCCCCCGAATATTTCTCGATCGCGCCCGTCGTCTTCAGGCTCAGCGCCAGAATCCGCTTCAACAATCCCGCCGCACTCGTCTCCGCGCTGATGCTGGCGTTCGCGCCGCCCATGTCGGTGCGGACCCAGCCGGGGTCGAAGGCGGCGACGGCGATACCGTCACCGGCCAGATCGCGCGCCAGGTTGCGGCAGAGCGAATTCACCGCCGCCTTGGACGCGCGATAGGGATAGGCGCCGCCATTGGCTTCCGACAGCGAGGACATGCTGGAGGTCATGAAGATCAGCCGCGCGTGCTTGGAGAGTTTCAGGTTCGGCAGGAAATGCGCGGCGACGAAATAGCTGCCGGCCACGTTGGTCATCAGCACGCTGTGCCAGGCGGCTTCATCATGCACCTGGTCCTCGATACCGGCGTAGGAGTTCAGCACCGCCGCGTTGTTCACCACGATGTCGATCGGCGTGCCCTTGAGCGCGGCGGCGGCCTTCGCCACCGAGGCTTCGACGGCGACATCCATGCCGATGATGTCAACGCGGCCACTCTCTTTCTGCAGCGCGGCGAGCTCGCCGCCGGGTTTGGCGGCACGTTGCGCGGCGATCACCTTGTCGCCGTGTGCCACGAAAGCGCGGGTCAGCGCCAGGCCGATGCCGCGATTGGCGCCGGTGATGAGGATGGTGGCCATGCTTGCGTCGCAAGGATCGGGCTGCGGGATTGAATTCAGAGGCCTAACCTGCACATATTGCCGGCCGACCGCAACGACATCGCCCGATCCGGATGCCTGCACCAGAACGCCCGCCTGCCGTCGCCCAGCAGCGCTTCGCCGCGCGGCGGTCGGAATTCGCCGGGCTCGATCTGGGCCAGCGCTTCCGTCACATCCATGCGACCAACCTGTGGGGCGCCGATACCAGCGTCTCCGGCCTCGGCTCTGAATTGGCGGCGACGGCGGCGATCCGCGAACGCCTGCCAGGCCTGTTGCGGGACATCGGCGCGCGCTCGCTGCTCGATGCGCCGTGCGGTGATCATCGCTGGATGGCGACGGTGGAGCTATCCGTCGATCGCTATGTCGGCATCGACATCGTGCCGGAGATCGTGACCGAGAACGCGGCGCGCCATGCGGATGCGCCGGGAAAGAGCTTCCGCCAGGCGGACCTGACGCGCGACCCGCTGCCGCGTTGCGACCTGATCCTCAGCCGCGATTGCCTGGTGCATTTCTCCTTCGCCACCTTTGCCCGCGCCATCGCCAACATGAAGGCGAGCGGAGCAACCTGGCTGCTGACCACGACGTTTCCGGAGCTGCGGCACAATCTCGATATCGAGGATGCGGATTGGCGGCCGCTCAATCTGCAGCGGGCGCCGTTCAACTGGCCGGCGCCGGTGGAGATCGTCAATGAACGCTGCCTGGAAGCGGGCGGCGCCTATGCGGACAAGAGCCTGGCGCTGTGGCGCCTGGACGAGGTGAGGGAATGAGCCAAACGAAGCCCATGAATCCGGCACTGAAGGCCATGATCGACGCGATCTTCCCCGCCGACGGGCCGGATTGGCGGTCGATGCCCGCGGCGGCCTATCGCAAGGCGTTGCAGGAAACGCGCGTGCCGGACCCGCCTTATCCGCTGCCGCGGATCGAGGATGTGAAGGTCGCGGGCGCCGGCGGGCCGATCGCCGCGCGGTTCTATGCGCCGAGCCGTGAGAAGGGGCTGCCTTGCATCCTCTACATCCATGGCGGCGGCTGGGTGATCTGCGACCTGGACAGTCACGATCTGCTGGCCCGCGCCCTCGCCAAGGAATCCGGCTGCGCGGTCCTCTCCGTCGATTATCGCCTGGCGCCAGAGCATCCATTTCCCGCCGGGCTGATGGATTGCCGCGCGGCCTTGCTGTGGCTGCGCGATCGTGGCGCGTCGCTGGATCTGGATGGATCGCGCCTCGCGGTGGCGGGCGACAGCGCCGGGGGCAACCTGGCGGCCGCCCTCTGTCTCCTGATGCGCGACGAGGCGCCCAAGCTGATCCGGCATCAGGCGCTGATCTACCCCGTCACCGACAACAATTTCGACCGGCCCTCCTATCTGGACTATGCCGACGAGTACGGCCTGACGCGCGACGAGATGATCTGGTTCTGGCAGCACTATCTCGCCAAGCCGCAGGACGCCGACGATCCGCATGTCGCGATCCTGCGCGCGCCGGACCTCAGCAACCTGCCGCCGGCGACGGTGACCAGCGCGGAGTTCGACGTGCTGCGCGACGAAGGCGAAGCATATGCCGAGCGGCTGCGGCAGGCGGGCAACCAGGTGACGTTGCATCGCGTCGCCAA
>DASZQC010000547.1:0-3252 GCA_035549815.1 Dongiaceae bacterium | reverse complement strand
GCGTCGCGCATCATGTCGGCGACGATCTCCGCCGCCGGGCGGATGGCGGTGATCTCGCCGCAGCCGGTGCCGGCATAGAGCGCCATGGCTTCCAGATCGCCGGTGGTGGTGCGCAGCGGTGAGTTGGTGTCCCACTTGTGCATCGGCGCGCCGGAATCATGGGCGATCACCTGGCGCGGCATCGCGTCGGGATCGTGGCCCCACAGCTTGCCGCCGGCTTCCTCCACCACGCTGTTGCGCAGCACCCGCACCGGCGAGTCGATCGGCCAGTTGATGGCGAAGAGATCGGTGTGCACCGTGTCGGCGGCCTTGGCCTCGACAATGCGCTGCTTGTGATAGGGGTGGGCGAAGCTCTCCTCTGCCACCAAGAACGCGGTGCCGCACTGTACCCCATCGGCGCCGAGGCTGAGCGCCGCGGCCAGGCCGCGGCCCGAGGCGATGCCGCCGGATGCGACCAAGGGCACTTTCAGCCGGCCGGCCAATTGGCCCAGCAGCACCGTCAGCGGCAATCGGCCGTGCACGTGGCCACCCGCCTCCACGCCCTGTGCGATGATGATGTCGGCGCCGGCCGCCTCCGCCTGGAAGGCCGCGTCGGCATTGCCGACCTGGTACAGCACCAGGCAGCCGGCCTGCTTCGCCGCGGCGATCGCCTCCGGCACCACGTCCCAAAAGAAGCACATGGCGGGCACGCGGGCGGCGAGGCAGGTCTCGAGCTCGGCGCGGAACAGATCCGGCTTGGTGACCGCCGGCACCAGGTTGACCGCGAAGGACTGGTTGGTGCGCCGCCGCAGCGCGGCGATCTCGCGGCCGATCAGCTCCGGCGTTTCGCGGATCATGCCCATCTGGCCGAAGCCGCCGGCATTGCTGACCGCCGCCGCCAGCTCCGACCGCGCCGGCCCGCCCATCCCGGCGCAGATGATGGGATAGCGGCAACGCAGCACTTCGGTGAGCTTGGTAGAGATGGTGGGAACGTTCATGGGCTGAGCTCCCGGCGGGTTCCCGCGATCCTTGAGCGCCGCCCGGTGATTGTCAAATTCGGGTTCGGTGAGAAGCGCGGGCTATCAAGCCGCTTGCCGGCAGCAAGGCCGGTCAAGACTCCCGCGCGCCGATGCGCCAGACTCCCCGCCATGACCAAGACCGCCGCCATCCACGTTCTGCATTCACCGCTGGAGCGGGTGCTGCGCCATATCGAGGCGCATCTCGATTCCCCGCTCAGCGTCGCCATGCTGGCGGAGATCGCCGGCCTGTCGCCGTTCCATTTCTCGCGCCTGTTCACCGCCCAGGTGGGCGAGAGCGTGATGAGCCATGTGCGGCGCAAGCGGCTACAACATGCCGTTCGGCGCCTCAGTGAGCCCGAACCGCCGGACCTGGTGCAGCTCGCCTTCGATTGCGGCTTCGACTCGCAAGAGGCCTTCACCCGCGCCTTCAAGGCCGGCCTCGGCGTCTCGCCCGGCCGCTTCAAGCGCAACAACGCCGCCCTCCGCGACATGATGGAGACCGACATGACCAATGCCGCCAGGAAACAACCCGCGGACAACCTCGTCCTGCTGGACGGGGTCACGCAACGCGCCGGTTTCCGCGTCGCCGGCTATCGCATCACGCTGGAAGGCATGCCCGGCGCCGAGATCCCGGAAATGTGGGGCAAGCTCCTGCGCCACATGCCGCTGCCCGGCCAGGTCGGCGGCGAAGGATACGGCGTGTGCTGGACCGACGATGCGGAGAAAGGCAGCATGAACTACATGGCCGGCTTCGAAGTTGCGCAAGATGCGAAGCTGCCGGCGGAGTTCGCCACCCTCGACATTCCCGCGCAAACCTACCGCGTGTTCCGCCTCACCCTGGATGGCGGCGCGCTCGGCCCACAGATCCAAGGCGCCATGCGCGACATCTTCGCCAACCGCGCACCCGGAGCCGGCTGGCAACTGAGCGGCGGCCCCGACCTCGAGGTCTACCCGGCCGATTTCAACCCAACGAAAAAGGGCGCGACTCTCGATCTGTATGTGCCGGTGAAGGGCTAGGCCGCCTTCTTTGCTTTCACCTTGGCGCGCGGATCGTCGATCGACAGCTTGATCTTCAGCCCGGCGCGGGTGGCCAGGTCGAACAGCGCCCCCAGGCTGAACTTGTTGAAACGCCCCTTCAGCAGATCGTTCAGCCGCGGTTGTGTGATCTTCAGCCGCTTCGCCGCCTCGGCCTGGGTGACCTTCCAATGCGCGACGCGATCGCGCAGGGCCTCCATCAACTGCCCGCGCAGTTTCAGGCGCTCCCGCTCCGCCGGATCGGATTCCAGGGCGTCCCAGACGTTCTCGAATCGCTCGATCTTCATGTCCGACCTCGCTTCAAATAGTCGTTCAGTCGCGCGCGGGCTTTTTCGATCTCACGCTGCGGCGTTTTTTGCGTCTTCTTCTGGAAGGCGCTCAATATCAGGACGGCCTCGGGCAATGTCGCCTGATAGATGACGCGAAAAGCACCGCTGCTCTCACGAATCCGGATCTCACGAACGTTCGCGCCGATCGCTGGAAACGGCTTCCAGTCGTCAGGCTCCTTGCCCCGCTGGACACGACCGATCTGATAGCCCGCCGTTCGCCGCGCGTCGTCCGGAGAAGCACTGATGGCCCCGAGACTGCCGCAAGGAACACCACCGGCTTGTCCGCACGCCTTGCCATCGCCTGCAAGTTTATATCAGTGTTGATATAACGGCGAGAACGGATGCACTTTGTGCCTTGGCACCGGCCCTGCGGTGCAGTTTGATCGAACGATGACCTCAATCGACTTCTATTTTGGCCCTGGCAGCCGCTATTCCTATTTGGCGGCGGTTCGCATACCCGCACTTGAGAAAAAGACCAGTGCGACGATCCGGTGGCGTGCCGTCTATAGCCCCGACCTGATCAAGCGGGCTGGGTCGGATCCGTTTGCGCCGAGCGATCGACGCGGTCAGTATGATCCGACCTATCGGACGCGCGACGCGCAGCGCTGGGCAGAGCTTCTCGGGGTTCCTTACGTTGAGCCGGACTTCGGCTCGTTCGATTCAAAACGATTGGCACTATGGAGTGTTGCCGCAGCATCGCTTGGTCGTAGCGCGGCGTTCGGCATGACCGTTTTGACTGCCGTCTTTGGGCGCGGTGTGCCCCCTAAATCACCGCTCGATCTGGCAATACTGGCCCAGGAAGCCGGTCTGTCGGCGGATAAACTGGCATCATTGATTGAGTCGGGCGCTGCGGCGGAAGCGCATGAGCAGAATATCAAGGACGCGCTCGC
>DASZQC010000546.1:0-3142 GCA_035549815.1 Dongiaceae bacterium | reverse complement strand
CCGATGCCCTGCGATGCGCCCGTGATCACCGCAACTTTGTCCTTCGTGCTCATGACATTCCTCGTTGGGTCTGATGAGCCGCCGCTTGGCGGCGCGGGCGCCGTGCCCGTCGGACAAAAGCTAGTTTCTTGCGAAAATCGTTAGAATATCTGTATAGTGAAAGTCATTATTGCGAATATCGGAAGGATAATGGATCGGATCGACGCCATGCGGGTGTTCGTGACCGCGCTGGACGAGGGGAGCCTCGCTGGCGCTGGGCGTCGCCTAGGCCGCTCGCCAGCGTCCGTGTCACGCGCCATCGCCTTCCTGGAGGAGTATGTCGGGACGCCGTTGCTGCATCGGACCACACGCACGATCAAGCTGAGCGAGGCCGGCGAACGCTATGCCGCCGCCTGCCGGCGCGTGCTGACCGATCTGGAAGAAGCCGACATGCTTGCGGCGGGCGAGAGTGCTGCGCCGCGCGGCCTGCTGACCCTCACCGGGCCGATCGTCGCCGGCGCCAGGATCTTGCGGCCGATCGTCGATGCCTTCCTGAGCGAGCAGCCGGCGGTGACGGCGAAGCTGCTGATGCTCGACCGCCGCGCCAATTTGGTCGAGGAGGGCATCGATGTGGCGCTGCGCATCGGACACCTGCCCGATTCCAGCCTGATCGCGATCCGCGTCGGCGAGGTGCGGCATGTGATCTGTGCGTCGCCTGCCTATCTCGCCGGCAAGCCGCCGCTGGCGCAGCCCGGCGACGTCGCTCGCCATCGCTGCATCGCCATGACCGTCTTCGGCCAGGACACCTGGAGCTTCGAGCAAGACCCCGGCATGCCGCCGTTGCAGGTGAAGATCGCGCCACGCCTGACCGTCAACACGGTGGAGGCCGCCGCCGGCTCGGCGATGGAAGGCCAGGGGCTGACGCGGCTTTTTTCTTACCAGGTGGCTGATGAATTGCGCGACGGACGACTTGTCGAAGTGCTGCAGGACGCGCCCCAGCCCTATTTCCCGGTGCATGTCGTGACGCCGGCCGGCCGCCGATCGGTGCCGAAGGTGCGGGCCTTTGTCGATTTCGCGGTGCCGCGGCTGAAGGCGGAATTCGCGCGCATGTCGGTGCGGCGTTCTTAGAGCAAAGAAAACGGCGGCTGGTTGCCCAGCCGCCGATTTAGGGGAGGCGTCCCTGCAATCGCGGAGGGACTAGAGCAGAACTCTTAAGCAGCCGACGGCTGACCGGCCGGGGCGTTGCGGTTGGCGGCGACCGCCTTCTGCGCAACTTCGCTGGCCACCCAGTCGATGTCGCCGCGGACCACGCCGATATCGGCGAGCATGCGGTCCTCGAGGCGATAGAGCTGGTTCGCGGTCACGCGCGCGCGGTTCCAGGCGGCGATCGGCGCCACCACATCCAGCGTCACCGCCGGATAGGAAACCGACTTGTGCAGACCCTTCACCACGCTGCCGATCTCGGCCCGCGCCACGCCGATGTCGGAGAGCATCCGGTCATCGAGGGCGTTGAGGGCGCCAAAGGCGGCGCGGCGCTTGTTCCACAGCACGACCGGGGCGACCAGCAGGTCATGGACCAGCTCGCCAAAGGCGGCCGCCAAGCTGGGCTCACCGGTCTTCGCGACGCTGGCTTCCGCCACCGCCATGATGTCGCCACGGCCGAGGCCGATGTCCGACAGTTCCCGGTCGTCCAGCGCGGACAGTTCCCGCGCGATAGCGGCCCGCTCCAAGGTGCGGCGCACAGAGTTGACCAAGCGGTTCGCAAACACCCCGAGGGCGGCGAAGCCGGTCTTACGGGCGGAGACTTCCGGCGCATTCGCGCGGCCCAGTTCCACCTTCTCGTTTCCAATCGTCCGATACATGATCTTAGCTATCCGATGTAGTTTGTAGGCGTCTTGCCTGTTGGTTGACGGAGGAGAATATATGGATTCGGACCTCCTCCAGGCAGGGGACATGCTGCAATGCGGCAATGCGAAAGGCGCATATCATAGTGTTAAAGATATGTTTAATTGCATGACTTTCGTAAGACAACGGACCTAAGTATCGACACAAGTTGGGGCCAGTACGGCGCAAAGAAGGCAGAAATGGACGCTTCCAAGACGATCGCCAAAGAGTTTGAGCCGGTTCTTAAAAATACGAGCGTTAACATGGCGTTAGGAGAACTGGAGGGTTTCCTCAGCGGCACAATTGCCGCACCCGAGGGGGAGCGTCCGGAAGAGTGGGTGGAGCTGCTGGCGCCGGCCGCCGATGCCGAGACAAAGCGCCGCATCAATTCCGCTCGCACAGCCTGGGTGGCGGGACTCAAACCCGCCTCCAGGAGCTCCATTCGGGACCGTCTTGTTGCACTGCGAAAAGAAATGGCCGGACAGGGGCTGGCCGGTTTCGTCGTGCCCCGGGCGGATGAGCATCAGGGCGAGTATGTGCCGAAGCGGGCCGAGCGCCTGGCCTGGATCTCCAATTTCACCGGCTCGGCCGGGCTGGTCATCGTGCTCCAGGACCGGGCGGCAATCTTCGTCGACGGCCGCTACACCATCCAAGTGCGCGAGCAGGTGGATGCAAGCCTGTTCGAGATCCGCCACATCACCAATGAGCCGCCGGAGGCCTGGCTGGCCCAGCACCTGAAAAAGGGCGAGGTGCTCGGCTTCGACCCCTGGCTGGTGACGCCGGACGCCGCCCAGCGCTTCCGCGAGGCCGCCCGGAAGGCCGGCGCGGAGCTGAAGGCGGTGGACAGGAATCCGCTGGACGCCGCCTGGCCGGACCAGCCGGCCGCCCCCATCGCGCCGATCTGGCCGCAGGACCTTGCCCATGCCGGCGCCAGCGCCGCCGAGAAGCGCGCGCTGATCGCCGGCAAGCTGAAGGAGCGCGGCCTGGATGCCGCGGTGATCTCCGCCCCGGATTCACTCGCCTGGCTGCTGAACGTGCGCGGGGGCGACGTGCCGCGCACGCCGTTCGCGCTCGGCTACGCCATCCTCGACAAGGACGGCAAGGTCGATTTGTTCATGGACCCGCGCAAGCTGACCGCGGCGGCGCGCACGCATCTGGGCAACGAGGTGGCGGTGCAGGCGCCAGCGGGTTTTCTCCCCGCGTTGGACAAGCTGGGCAAAGCCGGCGCCGCGGTGGCCGTGGATGCGATGACGGCGGGCGTCGCCGTCTCCGATCGGCT
>DASZQC010000545.1:0-7897 GCA_035549815.1 Dongiaceae bacterium | reverse complement strand
CTGGTACCAGGCGCATCGCACCACCCGCACCGGACAGGCGCGGCGGCAGACGGTGCGCGCCGACCTCAGCAAGAACCGCATCGCGGCGGCGCTGCTGGTGCTGCTGGCGCTGATCTTTTCCAAGTTCTTCTACACCGCGAGCATCAGCAGCTATTTCACCTTCTACACGATCGACCAGTTCGGCGTGTCGGTGCAGCGGGCGCAGATCTATCTGTTCGTCTATCTCGGCGCGTTCGCCCTGGGCACCTTGGCGGGCGGGCCTATCGGCGACAAGATCGGCCGCAACAAGGTGATCTGGTTCTCGATCCTCGGCGCCCTGCCCTTCACGCTGGCGCTCCCCTACGCGAACGAGTTCTGGACGGTGGTGCTGATGATCCCCATCGGGCTCATCCTCTCCTCCGCCTTCTCCGCGATCCTGGTCTATGCGCAGGAACTGCTGCCCGGACGCGTCGGCACCGTCGCCGGCCTGTTCTTCGGCCTGGCCTTCGGCATGGGCGGCATCGGCGCGGCGCTGCTCGGCGAGCTGGCGGACATCACCAGCATTGCCTTCGTCTATCATTTGTGCGCCTTCCTGCCGGCGATCGGCCTGCTGACCGCGTTCCTGCCAAGGTTGGAAGCAAAGAAGGCGAAGGCTTAGGCGCCGTTCAATTCCGCCACTTGATCGAGCAGCCCATCGCCGGGGTCTGATCGCGCATCGCCGGCTCGCCGGAGAGGATGGCGTCGAGGGCGCGGGCGAGATCGGCGCCGGTCACCTTCTTGCCGTTGCCGGGCGTGCTGTCGTCGAAGCGGCCGTGATAGGTCAGCTTCTTCGCCGCGTCGAACAGGAAGAATTCCGGCGTGCAGACCGCGCCATAGGCCTTCGCCACCTCCTGGCTCTCGTCCACCAGATAGGGGAAGGGGTAGCCGTACTGGTCGATATCGACCTGCATCTTGGCGGGTGAATCGTCCGGATGGGACAGCCAGTTGTTGGAATTGATGCCGAACATGGCGAGGCCGCGCGGCTGGTAGGTCTTGGCGAAGTCGACCAGCGCCACCTTCAGGTGCTTCACGTAGGGGCAGTGGTTGCACATGAAGACGACCAGGAACGCCTTGGCCTGGCCGGCGTCGGCCAGCTTGTGCTTCTTGCCCTTCGGGTCGGGCAGGTTGAAGTCCGGCGCCCGGGTGCCGAGCTCCATGCCCGAGGTCGTGGTCGTCGGCATGTCACGCCTCCTCTAGTCTGACGACAGCATGTTGAGCGCCGCCTGCCGCTCGCCCGGTTTCAGTTTCAGGAACTGCGCCCGCGCGCGCTTGATGTCCTGCTCATCGCCGCTTTCCGCCGCCTTGGCAAGGGCCGCGACGCAGGGGTGGTCCTTGTTGCAGATGAAGGCCAGAGCCTTCGCCAGCTTGCCCATCGCCGCGGCATCGAACTTGGGTTCACTCATGAACAAATCTCCGGAGGATTACGTTCCAGGGTATCCGCCCAGGATATCGGTGGCGCGGCGGCCGCGCCACCGGCGATCAGTCCGCGACCGCGCGCTCCAGGCCGGCGGTCTCTTCCTGCAGGAAGCCGCCGGACTGGCGCTGCCACAGCCGCCAATAGACGCCGCGCCGCGCCAGCAGTTCGTTGTGCGTGCCGGTCTCCACCACCCGGCCCTGGTCCAGCACCACCAGCCGGTCCAGCCGCGCGATGGTGGACAGGCGGTGGGCGATGGCGATGACGGTGCGGCCGCGCATCAATCCTTCCAACTGCTCCTGGATCGCCGCCTCGACCTCGGAATCGAGCGCCGCCGTCGCTTCGTCCAGCACCAGGATCGGCGCGTTCTTCAGAATCACGCGGGCGATGGCGATGCGTTGGCGCTGGCCGCCGGACAATTTCACGCCGCGCTCGCCGACATGGGCGTCGTAGCCGCGCCGTCCGTACCAATCCTCCAACGTCTCGATGAAGTCGGCGGCATGGGCGCGCGCCGCGGCGTCGCGCACCTCCGCCTCCGTCGCCTCCGGCCGGCCATAGCGGATGTTGTCCAGGATCGAGCGGTGCAGCAAGGAGGTGTCCTGCGTCACCATGGCGATCCTGGCGCGCACGCTCTCCTGGGTGACGTTGGCGATGTCCTGTCCGTCGATCAGGATGCGCCCGGTCTCCACGTTGTAGAAGCGCAGCAGCAGGTTGACGAGCGTCGACTTGCCGGCGCCGGACGGGCCGATCAGGCCGATGCGCTCGCCTGGCGCGATGGCGAGGTTGATACCGTGCAGCACGCCGCGCGCGGTGCCATAGCCGAAATGCACGTCCTCGAACTTCACGCCGCCCTTCTCGACATGCAGCGTGCCGGCGTCGGGCTTGTCCGGCATCTGGCGCGGCACGGCGATGGAGCGCATGCCTTCCTGTACCACGCCGACATTTTCGAAGATGGCGGTGACGTTCTGTGCCACCCAGCCGGCGATGTTGGCGATCTGCCAGGTGAGCGGCAGGGCCATGGCGACGATGCCGACGCCGATGGCGCCTATGGACCACAGCCAGATCGCCATGGCGCCGGTGCCCACCACCATCAGGGCGTTGAGGGTGGCGAGGGAAAGGCCGAAGACCGTAATGACGCGCTGCTGCTTGCGGAACGAAGCGGTGTGCTCGTCCACCGTCTCGCGCACCACGGCATCCTCGTCGCGCGGGCGGGCGAACAGCTTCACCGTCTGGATATTCGTGTAGCTGTCGACCACGCGCCCGGTCAGCGCCGAGCGCACGTCCGACATCTCGCGCGAGCGGTCGCGCAGGCGCGGCACGAAATAGCGCAGCAGCACGACATAGGCGCAGAACCACAGCGCCATCGGGATCGACAGGCGCAGATCGTTGCTGCCGGTCAGCACCAGGGCGGTGCCGCCATAGATGGTGATGTACCAGACCGCGTTGGTCGCGGCGACGACGCTTTCGCGCAGGGCCGGGCCGGTCTGCATCACCCGGTTGGCGATGCGGCCGGCGAAGTCGTTCTGGAAAAAGGTCCAGCTCTGCCGCACCACATGCCAGTGGCTTTGCCAGCGGATCAGATTGGTGAGGCCGGGCACGATCGCCTGGTTGGTGATCAAATTCTGGAACAGCAGCGCGCAGGGCCGCCCGACCAGCAGGACCAGGCCCATGCCGACCAATTGCCAGCCGTGATCGCGCAACAGGTCCATCGGGTCATTGGCCGCGACCAAAGCGACCACGCGGCCGATGAAGACGGGAATGGTCGCATCCAGGATGGCGACAATGGAACCGGCGACGAACAGCAGCGCCACCAGCCAGCGCGCCTGCCGCGCATAGTGCCAATAGAAGGCCAGCAGCCCCGGCGGCGGCTCGGTGCCCGTCGGCAGGTCTGTCGGTTCAAGCAGATGTTCGAAAAAGCGGAATAAGCGCATGGAAAAGAACGCCAAGACTTGAACTCTGGCCGTGCGACTCTGGACAAGGGCGCTAGATTGCTCCCAACGGGGGGCGACCCCAAGCGGAAATGTCGCAGGGCTGCCATCAACAGGGCGGGACGCTGTCGTTTGCGGCATCAATGCGCTGGGTCGCCGTCAGCCACCAGTCCGTGAACCCAGACATCGACACCTGGCGTTGCGCAACCGCCCGCATGCGGCGAGGTGTCGCGTTCGCCGGGCGGTTCAGCGCCTGCCTTTCATTTACCGCGCGATAGCCAGCCGCAGTTCAAGGCCAGTTTCGCCGTTCGATGAAACTCCGGCCGGCACGGCGCGACCGGCTGTAAACAGCGCTTGTGCGGCCGCCGATCGGGCATAAGTATGACAACAATACTCGTCAGTTCAGCCATCAAGATCCCCATGATGCATCCATTGAACTCGCCCGCTTCCGCGCCAGCTTTCGCGCTGCAGACGATGGAACTCACCAAGCGCTTCGGCGACACGCTCGCCGTCGATCACGTCTCTATCTCGGCCCAGCCGGGGGAGATCCTCGGCCTGATCGGGCCCAACGGCGCCGGCAAGAGCACGCTGATCAAGATGCTGACCACTTTGCTGCCGCCGACCTCGGGCCACGCCACCATCGCCGGCATCGACGTGGCGACGCAGCCGGCGGAAGTGCGCCGGCGGATCGGCTATGTGCCGCAGCTCGTCTCCGCCGACGGCGCGCTGACCGGCTACGAGAACCTCCTGCTCTCGGCGCGGCTCTATGCGGTGCCGCGCGAGGAACGGGATGACCGGATCGCACAGGCGCTGGAGGTGATGAATTTGACCGCGAATGCCGACCAGCGGGTGAACCGCTATTCCGGCGGCATGATCCGGCGCCTGGAGATCGCGCAAAGCCTGCTGCACCGGCCGCAAGTGCTGTTCCTGGACGAGCCGACCGTGGGCCTCGATCCCGTGGCGCGCGAATCCGTCTGGGAGCATGTGGTGCAACTCAAGACCGTGATGCGCACGACGATGCTGGTGACCACGCACTACATGGATGAGGCTGACGAGCTGTGCGACCGCATCGCCCTCATCCATCGCGGGCGCATCGCCGAAGTCGGCACGCCTGCGGAACTGAAGGCCCGACTGGGGCCGGACGCGACGCTGGACGATGTGTTCAAGCATCTGGCCGGGGTCGAATTGGAATCGGAAGGCGGTTATCGTGACGTCAAGCAAACTCGCGCCAGCGCGCGCAGCCACGGCTAGCCGGACGCCGGCGACGGCGGTCCTCGATTTCTGCGGCCAGGTTCATGCGGTGACCGCCGCGGAGTTCCGCAAGCTGCGCCACGACCCGCTGGAACTCGGCCTGCGCGCGGTGCAGCCGATGCTGTGGCTGCTGCTGTTCGGCCAGGTGATGGCGCAGATCCGCGGCCTCTCGGGCAGCAGCCTTGACTATCTCGACTTCCTGTCCGCCGGCATCCTGGCGCAGAGCGTGTTGTTCACCGCCATCTTCTACGGCATCTCGGCGATCTGGGAGCGCGACCTCGGCATCCTGCACCGCTACCTGGTCAGCCCCGCTTATCGCCCGGCGCTGGTGCTCGGCAAGGCCCTGTCGGCGTCGCTGCGCGGCTTTTCCCAGGCGGTCATCATCTATGCCCTGTCGCTGCTGCTCGGCCTCGGCATCAATCTGCAGCCGACGCATATCCTCGGCGCCTTCGCCTTCGTCGCTTTGGGGGCGATGCTGTTCTCCACTTTGTCGCTGATCATCGCCTGTCTGGTCCGGACGCGGGAGCGTTTCATGGGCATCGGCCAGGTCATGACCATGCCGATCTTCTTCGCCAGCAACGCCATCTATCCGATCGAGCTGATGCCGGACTGGCTGAAGGCCATCGCCCACGTCAATCCGCTGACCTACGAGGTCGACGCCTTGCGCGCCCTGATGCTGAAGGGCGGCGAGAGCCTCTATGGGCTCGGCGCCGACGCCGGAATCATGGTCGCCATCACCGCCGTCCTGGTGCTGATCGCCGCCCGGCTCTATCCGCGCATGGTTGTCTGAGCCAACTCATATATTTCAATGGTTTAACTCAACATTTCGGGCGCTTGAGCATTCGCCCATATCTTTGGCTTTTGCCTAGGGAGCTTTCCCGGCCTAAGCTGTTTCATACTGGAGCTTGACCTCCGTTTGAAACTGCCGCGCGATAGTTTTGCGTGAGCCCAAGCATATGAATCGAGGCGCGTTTTGAATCTGCCGCATTCCCCCCACGACAATACCCAAGCCGATCCGGCCCAGGTCGCCGAGCTCAAGAAGACGATCGAGATCAAGCTGCTCTATATCGTGGGCAAGGATCCCGCCCATGCCAGCATCCACGATTGGTACATCGCCACGGCGCTGGCCGCGCGCGACCGCGTGGTTGACCGCTGGGTCGATACCACCCGGCAAACCTATTCGCACGGCGAGAAGCGCGTCTATTACATGTCGCTGGAGTTCCTGATCGGCCGGCTGTTGACCGATTCCATCGACAATCTGGAGATGATGGCCGATTTCCGCGCCGCGCTGACCGAGCTCGGCGTCGATTACGAAGCGGTGCGCGCGGTGGAGCCGGACGCGGCGCTCGGCAATGGCGGCCTGGGCCGCCTCGCCGCCTGCTACATGGAGAGCATGGCGAGCGTCGGGCTCGCCGGTTTCGGCTATGGCATCCGCTACGATCACGGCCTGTTCCGGCAGCAGATCCGCGACGGCTGGCAGATCGAGGTGCCGGAGGATTGGCTGACCGTCGGCAATCCGTGGGAGTTCGAGCGCGCCGAGGTCACCTTCCCGGTCGGCTTTGGCGGCCGCGTGGAGCGCAAGGACGGCGGCAGCGCGGCGCCGAAATGCGTCTGGCGGCCGGCGGAATATGTGATGGCCGTCGCCTATGACACGCCGGTGGTCGGCTGGCAGGGCAACCGCATCAACACGCTGCGCCTGTGGTCGGCGCGGCCGTCGGAGCCGATGGCCTTCGACGAATTCAACCGCGGGCAATATCTGGATGCCTTCGCCGAGCAGGTGCGCGCCACCAGCATCTCGCGCGTGCTCTATCCCGACGATTCCACGCCCGCCGGGCAGGAGCTGCGGCTGAAGCAGGAATATTTCTTCACCTCCGCCTCCTTGCAGGACATGGTGCGCCGGCATTTGAGCCAGTACGGCACCATCGCGACCCTGCCGAAGGCCGCGACGGTGCAATTGAACGACACGCACCCCGCGCTCGCGGTGGCGGAGCTGGTCCGCATCCTGGTGGACGAGCATGGCTACGTGCTGTCGACGGCGCTGGAGCTGACCCAGGCGACCATCGCCTATACCAACCACACACTACTGCCGGAGGCGCTGGAAAGCTGGCCGGTGCAGTTGATGGAGCGGCTGCTGCCGCGCCACATGCAGATCATCTACGAGATCAATGCGCTGCACCTCGCCAAGGTCGCCAACCGGCGCGAGATCCCGAAGGACCGCCTCGCCGCCTTGTCGCTGATCGACGAGCATGGCGGGCGGCGCGTGCGCATGGGTCACCTGGCCTTTGTCGGGTCCAAGCGGGTCAACGGCGTTTCCGGCCTGCACGGCCAGTTGATGCGCGACACGGTCTTCCACGACCTGAACCAGCTCTACCCCGACCGCATCACCCACATCACCAACGGGGTCACCTTCCGGCGCTGGCTGATGCAGTGCAATCCGTCGCTGACCGGCCTGATCAACGAGGCGATCGGCGATCGCTGGGTCGGCGATTCCACGCACCTGAAGGAGCTGGAGAAGTTCGCCGGTGACGCCGCCTTCCTGGAGCGCTTCATGCAGGCGAAGCGCGCCAACAAGGAGCGGCTGGCCGCGGCCGTGGCCCGGCGCCTGGGCGTGACGCTTGATCCAAGCGCCATGTTCGACGTGCAGATCAAGCGCATGCACGAATATAAGCGCCAGTTGCTGAACATCCTGGAGGCGATCGCGCATTACCAGGCGATCAAGGCGGCGCCGCACGAGGATTGGGTGCCGCGGGTGAAGATCTTCGCCGGCAAGGCGGCGGCCTCCTATCACCGCGCCAAGCTGATCATCAAGCTGATCAACGACGTCGCCCGCATGGTGAACAACGATCCGGTGGTGCGCGACAAGCTGCGCGTCGCCTTCCTGCCCAACTACAATGTCAGCCTGGCGGAACTCATCATTCCCGCCGCGGATCTGTCGGAGCAGATCTCCACCGCCGGCATGGAAGCTTCCGGCACCGGCAATATGAAGTTCGCGCTGAACGGCGCCTTGACCATCGGCACCTATGACGGCGCCAACATCGAGATCCACGAGAATGTCGGCGAAGACAATATCTTCATCTTCGGCCTCAGCGCCGCCGAGGTCGCGCAGCGCCGGCGCGAGGGCAACAACCCGAAGGCCAACATCGCCGCCTGCCCAGAGCTGGAGGCCACCTTGCAGGCCGTGCGCAACGGCGTCTTCTCGCCCGACGAGCCCGGCCGTTACGCGCAACTGGTCGATGACCTCTCCAACAGCGATTATTTCATGGTGACCGCCGATTTCGCCGCCTAT
>DASZQC010000544.1:0-1882 GCA_035549815.1 Dongiaceae bacterium | reverse complement strand
TCATGGGCGCGGGCGATGGCGCCCTTCATGCCCTTGGCGGCCTCCGTCAGTTCGATCTGCGCGCCCAGCAGCATCAGCATCTTGCGCCGCTCCAGCGACATGCTTTCCGGCATGCAGAGGATCAGCTTGTAGCCCTTGGCGGCGCAGACGAAGGCCAGCGCGATTCCGGTGTTGCCCGAGGTCGGCTCGATGATCGTCGTCTTGGGGCCGATGCGCCCATCGCGCTCGGCGGCTTCGATCATGGCCAGCCCGATGCGGTCCTTGACCGAGGCAATGGGATTGAAGAATTCCAGCTTCAACAGGATGTCGGCCTTGACGCCGGCTTCGTCCGGCATGCGGTGCATTCGCACCAGGGGAGTGTCGCCGATGGTCTGGGTGATGGAGTCATAAATGCGTCCGCGTCCCGGCTTTCCTGTCTGCATGGCCGTCCTCCTTGAATATCAGATTGTGAAATCTGCGCTGGTCTCGGTGCTGGCATCCATGCCGGCGTGGCGTGCCTTCTGGCAAAGGTCTTCGATCGAGATCGAGTCCAGGCGCACCATGAGTTCGTCCTGCAGCGTCTGCACGAAGGGTGCGACGATGCGCTGGCCCAGGTCTGACCGTGGCGCGTTGCGATCCTCCTCGTCCTCGATGCTTTCGGCAACCCTGACCACATCGCCCACGGAAATGCGCCGCCGCTCCCGCGCCAGGCGATAGCCGCCGCGCGGGCCTCGCACCCCTTTCAGGATACCGGCGCGCACCAGTTGCTGCATCACCTGTTCCAGATAGCGTTGAGGCACCCCTTGCCGGGCGGTGATTTCCTTGGCCTGAACCGGCTCCGGCCGCGCGTTGAAGGCGATGTCGATGACGGCCTCCAGGGCCAGCAGGGTCTTGCGCGACAGTTTCAGCATCAGGCTTTGCCGCCTTCGTTCGGCGACGCCGCCCCGGCGACAATCATGCCCGTGGATCCGAAGCCGCCTTCACCGCGCTCACTTTCCGAAAGCTCGTCCACCTCGAACAGGACGGCCTGCTCGCAACGCGCGATCACCATCTGGGCAATCTTCATGCCACGCCTGATGTGGAAGGGACTGTCGCCGTGATTGATCAGAATGACCTTCACCTCGCCGCGATAGTCGCTGTCGATGGTGCCGGGCGTGTTGAGGCAGGTAACGCCGTGGTTCAGCGCCAGGCCGGAGCGCGGCCGCACCTGGGCCTCGAAACATTGGGGCAGCTCGATGGCGACGCCGGTGGGCACGGCGGCGCGCTTGCCGGGCGCCAGCACCACCTCGCCCTCGATGGCTGCCATCAGGTCCAGCCCGGCCGAGCCCTGGGTCGCATAATGGGGGAAAGGCAGGTCGCGTGCGTGCTCCAAACGCTTGATCAGAAGTTTCATGCCGCCCCTTTCAATTCCCTTGCAATGCGCGCGGCCAGTTTTTCGGCCACCTCGGCTTTTGTCATTTCCGGCCAATCCTCGACGCCCGCAGCGCTGACCAGATGCACGCGGTTGCGATCGCCGCCCATTACCGACTCGCCAAACTCGTTGGCAGAGACATTGTTGGCGATAATCCAGTCCACGCCCTTGCGCGTGCGCTTTTCCAGCGCGTGCGCCACCACGTCGTCCGTCTCGGCTGCAAAGCCGATCAAAAGGGACGGGCGCATGGCGTGCCGGGCCAGATGCGCGAGAATGTCGGGATTCTCCACCAGCCGGATTTCCGGTACCGCGCCATACTTCTTGATCTTGCTGTTCAGGGCGATCTGCGGCCGCCAGTCCGCCACCGCCGCGGCCATCACCGCCACGTCGGCGGGCAGGGCGGCCTCGCACGCCGCCTGCATTTCACGCGCCGTGGTTACCGGCATCAGCCTGACCCCTGCCGGCGCCGGAAGGCCAACCGGGCCCGACACC
>DASZQC010000543.1:0-1633 GCA_035549815.1 Dongiaceae bacterium | reverse complement strand
ACGTGGTCCTGCTCGACGTCACCATGCCGGACATGAACGGCTATGAGGTGACGCGGCAATTGCGCGCCAGGAACCAGAAGCCCGGCCCGGTGATCGTGATGCTGACCGGCCGCGACATCGTCGAGGTCGATGCCGAAGCCCGCGCCGCCGGCGCCGACGGCGTCATGTCCAAGCCGGTGGATCGCCGCCGCTTGCTGGCGCTCTTGGAAACGCTGCTGCAGGAACGCCGCGCGGCTTAGACCGACGAAACATCGTCACCCCCGGGCTTGATGGGGTGGATGGCCCCCGAACGGCATCGATGTGCCAAAGTTGGGCTGCATAGTTGTCCAACTTGAGGGAGCCATCCATGGAAAAGGTTAGCACGATCGGTCTGGACCTGGCGAAGCGAGTGTTTCAGGTGCACGGTGTGAATGAGGCCGGGGAAGTTGTGGTGCGCCGCAGCTTGCGGCGAGGAGCGGTGCTGAGTTGGTTAGCCAAGCTGCCGCCCTGTGTGGTGGGCCTGGAAGCGTGCGGGAGCGCGCATCATTGGGCGCGGGAGCTGGGCCAGCTGGGCCACACGGTTCGGCTGATCCCGCCGTCCTATGCCAAGGCGTATGTGCGGCGGAACAAGAACGATGCGGCCGATGCGGCGGCGATCTGCGAAGCGGTCAGCCGTCCTTCGATGCGGTTTGTGGCGGTGAAGACGGCGGAGCAGCAGGCAGCGGCCGGACTGCACAAGGTCCGCGAGATGCTGGTCAAGCAGCGCACGATGCTGATGAATCAGTTGCGCGGTTTGATGGCGGAGTTCGGCGTCGTGGTTCCAGAAGGGCCGCGCCACATCCGCGAACTGCTGGCGATTCTGGAGGATCAGAGCGACCAGCAGGTACCGGAGCTGCTCAAGCGTGCGCTGCTGCTGACCGTGGAACGCCTGCAGGGTGTTCAAGGACAGGCCGAGGCGATCGACAAGCAGATCGTGGAATGGGGCCGCAGCAACCAGACCTACCGGCACCTGATCACCATCGACGGCTACGGTCCGATCCTCTCGAGCGCCATGGCGGCGATCGTGACCGCCCCCGAGGCATTCGCCAGCGGGCGGGACTTCTCGGCCTCGCTCGGCCTGGTGCCGCGGCAGAACTCAACCGGCGGCAAAGTCGTGCTGGGCTCGATCAGTAAGCGCGGCAACGGCTATCTGCGGCGGCTGCTGGTGAACGGCGCCATGTCCGTTCTCAACAGCAAGCGCGCCAAACAGGATCCGTGGCTCATGAAGCTCATGAAGACCAAGAAGCGCAAGGTGGCCGCGGTCGCCTTGGCCAACAAGATGGCGCGCATCGGCTGGGCGGTGATGATGCGCCAGGAGGACTTCCGGCCCAGGCAGACCGCTGCCTGAGCCGGAAAGCTTGCGAGGGTAAACGCGTGTGATGGCAACGTCGGTCGAACGACGGATCGAGAGCATCCTTCCCGAGTCAAAGGGGCAGAGCGACCCCGTGGGCTTGATCAGGCCTCGATCCACGGGTCCCATCAGGGCCAGCGGCCATCGGCCGCGCAAACAGGCCGTACACATGACCGCAAGCGACCGAAACTTGCCCAACGCGAACTTAACCCTTGCCAAGCGGGGGCCATCCACACATGACCCGGGCATCTGGCTTCAGCCGGC
>DASZQC010000542.1:0-4642 GCA_035549815.1 Dongiaceae bacterium | reverse complement strand
CTGTTGCAGGCGCGCGTGGCGGAGATCGTCGGCTGGCTGGAGCGGGAGATGCTGGCGGAGGCGAACGCGGCCGGTGATCGCGCCTTCGCCGCGTCGCTGGACGCGGATTCCGAAGGACACGAAGGCAAGTTCTATGTCTGGAGCGAGGCCGAGATCGATCAGGTGCTGGGCGCCGAATCTGGATTCTTCAAGCTGCACTACGACGTCAGCGACGCAGGCAATTGGGAGGAGCAGAACATCCTCAACCGATCGGCGCGGCCGGATTTGCTGGACGACGCGGGCGAAGCGCGCCTGGCGAAGGCGCGCGAGAAGTTGCTGGCGCACCGGGCGCATCGCATCCGGCCCGGCTGGGACGACAAGGTGCTGGCCGACTGGAACGGCCTGATGATCGCGGCCTTGGCGGAGGCGGCGATGGCCTTCGACAAATCGGATTGGCTGAAGCTGGCGCAAAGCGCCTTCCGATTCATCCGCGCCAGCATGATGAAGGATGGCCGCCTGTTCCACGCCTGGCGCGCCGGCAAGCTGCAGCATGCGGCGACGCTCGACGATCATGCGCACCTCGCTGCGGCCGCGCTGGCACTGCATGAGGCGACGGGCGATGCGGATTATCTGAAGGCGGCGCGGGAATTCGTCGCGCTGCTCGACGCGCATTTCTGGGACAAGCAGAGCGGCGGCTATTTCATGACCGCCGATGACGTGACCGACGTGATCCAGCGGCCGAAATCCGCCGGCGACAATGCGACCCCCAACGGCAACGGCGCGATGGTCGCGGTGCTGGCGCGGCTCTATCATCTGACGGGCGAGAGCGCTTACATGGACCGCGCCCATGCCTTGTTGGCGGCCTTCTCCGGCGAGCTCAACCGCAATTTCTTCCCGCTGGCGACCCTCATCAACAGCAACGACTTCCTGAAAGACACGCTGCAGATCGTCATTGCCGGAAAACGCGGCGAGGCCGGCACCGAGGCGCTGGTCCGTGCCGTGCTCGACCGCTCCTTGCCCAACCGCCTGCTGCAAGTCATTGAACCGGGCGCGCAATTGCCGGATAGCCACCCGGCGGCGGGCAAAGGCATGGTGGGCGGGAAGGCGACGGCCTATGTCTGCAAAGGGCAGACCTGCGGCCTGCCGGTCACCCATGCAGCGGGACTCGGCACAGCTTTATCGCTGGGCTAGATTTGGAGATGGATATGGACGGCTCTGTTGCGGTAGCGGCCAGGATGGCGACGGCGACTTTGCAGACCGAGATCGGCTGGGTGGAGGTCGCGGCGGATCACAACGCGATCACCCATTGCTATTGGCGCAACACCAGGCCGGCGCGGCTGCAATCCTCGCCCCTGGTGAAGGAGGCGGCGCGGCAGCTCCAGGCCTATTTCGACAAGAAGCTGACCGATTTCGATCTGCCGCTGGATGCCGACGGCACCGGCTTCGCCAAGGATGTCTGGGACATCATGTGCGCCATCCCCTACGGCCAGACCCTGACCTATGGCGACGTGGCGACAAAGCTGAACGCCCCCGCCCAGGCGGTGGGGCAGGCCTGCGGCCAGAACCCGATCGCGATCCTGATTCCCTGCCACCGCATCGTCGGCACCAACTGGCTCGGCGGTTATTCCAGCGAACTCGGCACGAACGCGAAGGCGTATCTGCTGGACCTCGAACGCGGGCAGGGGCGGTTGTTCTGAGGAAGCCTATCTTTTAGGACTTAGTTCATCATTCGGCCCCATTCTGCCCCCGCGATCTGCGGGGGAGAATTTCGATGTCGTCCGTTTCCATCAAAGCCGTACTGATCGGCGCCGTAGTTGATATTGCAGCTTCGACAATTCTGTCTTTCGTCCTGATCTTCGCGTTTGGCATATGGCTTGGAATCACAGAGCCGGATCAGATGCAGCGACTCGCCGAATCGCCGGACCTCTATCTCGCGAGTTATTTCGTCGGCGGCTTGGTCTCGGTTTTTGCTGGCTATCTGGCCGCGCGAATTGCCGGCCGAGGTGAAGTAATCAACGGCACGATTGCAACGCTTATCCCTATTATCGGTAGCTTGGTGATCAACGTTGTCGCCGCACCGGAAATGCTCAGCCCGATGATGTTGTTCGCCTGCTATGTCGTGGCGCCGTTTTTTGGCGTGCTTGGTGGCTATCTTCGGTATCGGCAGGTTCATTGATTCGACAACGCCGCAAAGGCATCCTTTGCGAAATCACCATGCCCTTGTTTGTGCGAATCCCGGCACCTGGAATCGCTTGCGATAGGCACCGGGCGTCAAACCTGTCGTGCGCTTGAACAGGCGGCGGAAAAAGGCCGGGTCTTCGTAGCCGACCTTCCAGCCGATCTCGTCGATGGCGGCGTCGGTGCGCTCCAGGCGGCGCTTGGCGTCTTCGATGCGCAGGCGCTGGACATACTCGAGTGGCGCGTATCCGGTGGCGTTGGTGAAGCGGCGCTTGAAGGTGCGCTCCGGCAGTTTCGAGCGGCGCACCATCTCCTCCACCGGGCTGCCGACCGAGAAATGCTTGGTGAGCCAGTCCTGCGCCGCCAGCACGACGGAATCCGCATGGTCGCGCGGGCCGTCGAAGACGATGTAGGGCGCCAGGCCGTCCTGGTGCCATTGCAGGGCGAAGAAGCGCGCGACGGATTGCGCCGCGGTGACGCCGACATGGCGCGCGATGAGATAGAGCACCAGGTCGTGCCAGCTCATCGACGCACCGGACGTGATCAGCTCCTGCCGCTTGCCGGCGACGATCAGCACCTGCTCCGGACTGATCGGCACCTGCGGGAAGGACTTGCGGAAGGCATTGGCGTAGCCCCAATGCACCGTGGATTGGCGGCCATCAAACAGGCCCGATTCCGCCAGCAGGAAAATGCCGGAGCAGGCGGAGCACAGCTCGGCGCCGCGCGCATGGATGCGGCCGACCCAATCGACGATCTCGGGATAGCGGCCCTGCGCCCAGCCGTCGGTGCGCAACAGCAAGGACGGCGCGATGACGATGTCCGTCGTCGTCACGTCGGCGACCGCGCGATGCACGTCGACCGACAGGCCGCTGGCGAGCTTCAACGGCCCGGCTTGTATGCCGACAATCTCCACCTTGAACGGCGGGCGCTGCGGAATCGCTTCGCTGCCCGCCAGCAGGCCGAAACAATTCAGCACGTCGTAGATCCCGCTCAAGGTCGAGATGGCGACCTCGGGAATGGCGATCAGGCTGATGTGAAGCGGCGCGGGACCGTCCGCCATTGGGGCTCTTCCTGGCTCTCGCTGGCACAAATGGACCGGTAATGGCGAACCTGCCACTCACATTCCGGCCGCGCAATCGGCAAATTCCGGCCCGTCGCGCTGAGGCGACGTTTAGCAATCGCCCACGTTCGGCGGCTGTGAAGTCCGCCACAGCATGGCCGCTCGCAACCGGCTACTTCCGCCCACCGCTTGGGCTGATTTCAAACGATGAGGAAATTTACAAATGACTTTGGCAATGGATATGCGCCCCGCCGCGTCGATCGCTCCCGACCCCGCGAAGCTTGGCCCCCTGATCGAGCGCGCCATCAATGACGTCGCCGCCGGCTATAGCGGCGTTCTGGTCAGCATGGGTTATCACCTGGGGCTCTACCGGGCGATGACCGGCGCCGGGCCGTTGAGCCCGCGCGAGCTGGCGCGGCGCAGTGGCTGCGCCGAGCGCTATCTGCGCGAATGGCTGAATGCCCAGGCGGCCTCCGGCTATATCACCTATCACGCGGCGAGCGGCACCTACGAGCTGACGCCGGAACAGGCCTTCGTCTTCGCCGACGAGGATAGCCCAGCCTTCCTGCCGCTCGCCTGGCAGGTCGTCGCCTCCATGTGGGCCGACGAGAAGACCTCGACCGAGGCGATCCGCACCGGCAAGGGTGTCTCTTGGGGCGAGCACGATCATCGCCTCTATTGCGGCGTCGCGGCCTTCTATCGCAACGGCTATCGCGCGTCTTTGGTCAGCGAGTGGCTGCCGGCTTTGGACGGCGTGGTGGACAAGCTCACCGACGGCGCGCACGTGGCCGATATCGGCTGCGGCCACGGCCACTCCACGGTGCTGATGGCGAAGGCGTTCCCCAATTCGCGCTTCTGGGGCTACGACGCGCATGCGGGCTCGATCGAAGCGGCGCGCCGCCACGCGCGCGAGGCCGGCGTCAATGACCGCGTCACCTTCGAAGTCTCGGACGCCACATCCTATCCGGCGCGCGACTACGACCTGATCTGCTTCTTCGACTGCCTGCACGACATGGGAAAGCCGGTCGCGGCGGCGGAATATGCCCGCAAGAGCCTGGCCGACGGCGGCACCGTGCTGCTGGTCGAGCCCTTCGCCAACGACAAGGTGGAGGACAATCTGAACGTGGTCGGGCGGCTCTATTACTCCGCTTCGACCACCATGTGCTGCGCGCACGCGATCTCGGAGAACGGCACCCATGTGCTGGGCGCCCAGGCCGGCGAGCAGCAGTTGGCGCAGGTGTTCCAGAAGGCGGGCTTCAGCCGCTTCCGCAAGGCGATGGCGACGCCGTTCAACCTGGTGTTGGAGGCGAAGGCGTAAGCATGCTCAAACCTCCCTCCCCCTTTAGGTGGAGGGCAGGGGTGGGGGCAGCAGCGCCTGTATTGGAACGAATCTTCGCTCGCTGCCCCCTCTCTAACTCCCCCCCT
>DASZQC010000541.1:0-5729 GCA_035549815.1 Dongiaceae bacterium | reverse complement strand
AGAAGGCCGACCAAATGGTACAGGGCCTGCTTGCGGCCTCGCAGAAGATCGGCACCGTGGTCGGCCTCATTACCGACATCGCCGACCAAACCAATCTCCTGGCGCTCAACGCCACCATCGAAGCCGCCCGCGCCGGCGAAGCCGGCAAGGGCTTCGCCGTGGTCGCCTCGGAGGTGAAGAACCTCGCCAGCCAGACCGCGCGGGCGACGGAAGAGATCTCGTCCAAGATCGCGGAAATGCAAGCCGCCACGGAAACCTCGGTGCATGCGGTGGAGAGCATCGGCCGCACCATCGGTCATATCAACGAGATCTCCACCGGGATCGCCTCGGCGGTGGAGGAACAAGGCGCCGCGACCCAGGAAATCTCACGCAATGTCCAGGAGGCGTCCGCCGGCACCTCGGAGGTATCGGCCAACGTCAGTGGCATCAGCGAGGCGGCCGCGCACACCGGGCGGGCGGCCACGCGCGTGCGCGACATCTCCGGGAGGATCAACGACGGAGTCGGGACCTTGCGGGGCGAGGTGGGCCGATTCCTGATTGACTTGAAGGCTTCTTGAACAAACCGGGTCGGTTCCAGGCGGCCATCGGGCATTGCGGCAAGCCGGCTCTGCTTTATAATCCAAAAGATCGCTTTTGGATTATAAAGACATGACTCGGCGCGAACGCGAGATCCTCGCCCTGCTCCGCGACGACCCGATGCTGTCCACCGCGGCAATCGCACGCCGGCTGAAGACGAGCGCGGCGGCCATCGCGGTGCATCTGAGCGCGCTGCGGCAGAAGGGCGAGATCCTGGGCCGCGGCCATGTGCTGAAGCCGGTCGAGCGGGTCATCGTCATCGGCGGCGCCAACATGGATTTCAAATGCCGCTCGGCGGCGCCGATGGTGCTGGGCACCTCCAACCCCGGACAGGTGGCGGCCGCGGTCGGCGGCGTCGCCTGCAACATCGCCCGCAACCTGGCGAAGCTGGGCGTCGCCGCGGCGTTGATGAGCGTGGTGGGCCAGGACGAGTTCGGCGAGCGCATCCTGCGCGAGGCGCGCGCCGCCGGGGTCGACGTCTCGCTGATGCTGATGAGCACCAAGCCGACCGGAACCTATGTCGCGCTGCTGGATTCCGATGGCGACATGACCGCCGCCGTCTCCGCCATGGACGCGACCGACGATTTGACCCCGGCCCACATCGCCGCGCGCGAAGCCGCCCTCCGCCAGGCGGCCATGGTGGTGGCGGACTGCAATTTGAGCGCCGAGGCGCTGGATCGTCTCGCCACCATCTGCGCCGCCGCCAAGGTGCCGCTGGCAATCGACGCGGTCTCCACCCGCAAAGCGCCGCGGCTGAGTAGGTTATTGACGGCGAAGCGGCCGATCCATCTGCTGGCGCTCAACCGTGACGAGGTCGCGGTGCTGACCGGCAAGGCTGTGCGCGAGGATCGCGCGCTGAAGGCGGCGGCGGACATGCTGCACCGGCAAGGCGTGGCGCATCTGGCCATCGGCCTCAGCGAAGGCGGCACCTATGCCTCGAGCGCCGATCCGGTCGAGGCCGGCAAGGTCGCGCGCTATCCCACCAGGCTGGTCGATGTGACCGGCGGCGGCGATGCGGCCTTGGCCGGCACGGTGCTGGGCCTGTTGCGCCGGCAGCCTCTGGTCGAAGCGGCGCGCTGGGGCCAGGCCGCTGCGGCAATGACCGTCAGCGTGCCCGAGACGGTGAACCCGGCCCTCTCCGCCGACAGCCTGCAGGCGCAACTGAAGCGCCGCTCGAAAACAGCCCGTAGCAAATGAGATCGACCATGCATCCCGACCTCGACGTCGCCCCCGAAATCACCGCCGCGCTGAGAGACCGCCGCGGCATCGTGGCGCTAGAATCCACCATCATTGCCCATGGCATGCCCTATCCCGACAATCTCGACGTGGCGCGTCGGCTTGAGGGCATCATCCGCCTGGGGGGCGCGGTGCCGGCGACCATCGCCATCCTCGACGGTCGGCTCAAGGTTGGTCTGAGCGAGGCCGAGTTGGAGCATCTCGCCCAGTCGCGCGACATCGCGAAGGCTTCCGTGCGCGATCTGCCGGTGCTGCTGGCGACGCGGCGCGACGGCGCCACCACGGTCGCCTCCACCATGCGCGTCGCGGCGATGGCCGGTATCCGCATCTTCGCCACCGGCGGCATCGGCGGCGTGCATCGCGGCGCCGAGCTCACCGGCGACATCTCCGCCGACCTCACCGAGTTCGCGCGGTCTCCTGTCGCGGTCGTTTCCGCCGGCGCCAAGGCGATCCTCGATCTGCCGCGTACGCTGGAGATGCTGGAGACCTTGAGCGTGCCGGTGATCGGCTATGGCTGCGACGAGTTCCCCTCCTTCTATTCGCGCAGCTCCGGCCTGCGGCTGCAGGCGCGCGCCGACACGGCAGAAGAGCTGGCGCGTGTCCTGACGGCGCGGTGGCGCCTCGATGAACAAGGCGGCGTTCTGGTCGCCAATCCGATCCCCGCGGCGGACGAGATTCCGGCGGCGGTCATCGAGGGCAAGATTCGCGACGCTCTGTCGCAGGCCCAAAAGGGAGGGGTGACGGGTAAGGAGGTCACACCCTACTTGCTGTCGCGCATTCGGATATTGACCGAAGGGGCCAGCCAGCGCGCTAACGTGGCGCTAGTGCTCAATAATGCGCGGCTTGCCGCGGACATCGCCGTCGCCCTTGCCGCAAATCAGGAGGGCTGACCGATAGATATAGTCCTTCCGCCAAGGGCGGAATCTTTTACGATTGTTAAAGGAAAGCGGGCAGATTCGCCCGAATGATGATGGAAATGCATTCGCTCGTGTCCGATTTGCCTGTGCCGGGTTCGGATTGGTCGCCGCGCCTGCTGGCCGATTGCCACATCACGCTGCAGCGGCTCTACGAGTACTGGGACATGAAGCGCGGCACGCGCGCGATGCCGGCGCGCAGCGATCTCGATCCTGTCGACATGAAGGCGCTGCTGCCGCATCTCATCCTGATCGACGTGGTGCCGGATGAGCGCCGCTATGTCTATCGCCTGGTCGGCACGCGCGAAGTCGAGATGCGCGGCTCGGACCCGACGGGCAAGGCCGTGAAGGACGCCTACTACGCGGAATCGGCCGGCGAGACGATGGCCTATCTCGACCGCGTGGTGAAGACGCAGCAGCCGGTGCTCTATCGCGGCACTTATCAGCCGACCAGCACGCGCACGCAGGAGGAAGACGTGCTCTTCCTGCCGCTGTCAAAGAGCGGGCACGGCTGCGACATGATCCTGATCTACGGCCGCATCCAGTGGATGAAGGACGAGCCGCAGGTTTGACGCGAACTCGAAAGCTCGGCACCCTTAGTTCTGTCGTCATGGTCGTGCTTGGCACGACCATCCACGAATTCGCCTGCAGCTAACCCCGTGTTGCCCACAGAAACTCGTAGATGGTCGGACCAAGTCCGACCATGACGATCTGGGTATTTACCCCACGTCGAACTTGATGCCCTGCGCCAGCGGCAGCTTGTCGGAATAGTTCACCGTGTTGGTGGCGCGGCGCATATAGGCCTTCCAGGCGTCGGAGCCGGATTCGCGGCCGCCGCCGGTCTCTTTCTCGCCGCCGAAGGCACCGCCGATCTCGGCGCCCGAGGGACCGATATTCACGTTGGCGATGCCGCAATCGCTGCCCGTCGCGGAGACGAACTGCTCCGCCTCGCCCATGTCCTTGGTGAAGATGCACGATGACAGCCCCTGCGGCACGTCGTTGTGCAATTCGATCGCCTTGGCGAAGTCCTTGTATTTGATGATGTAGAGGATCGGCGCGAAGGTCTCTTCCTTCATCACCTCGGTCTGGCCGGGCAGTTCCACCAAGGCGGGCTTCACGTAGAAGCCGCCGGCGCAGCCGGCGACTTTCACGCGCTCGCCGCCGGTGACCTTGCCGCCTTCTTTCTTCGCCTGCGCCAATGCACCCTGCATGCGCTTGAACGACGCCTCGTCGATCAGCGGGCCGACCAGCGTCTTGGCATCGAGCGGGTTGCCGATCGCCACATTGCCGTAGATCTTCTTCAGGCGCGGCACGAGGCGGTCATAGATCTTCTCGTGCACGATCAGGCGGCGGAGCGTGGTGCAGCGCTGGCCCGCGGTGCCGACGGCGCTGAAGGTGATGGCACGTACCGCCAGCTCCAGATCGGCGCTGGGGCACACGATCATGCCGTTGTTGCCGCCAAGCTCCAGCAGCACGCGGCCGAAACGCTGCATGACGCGGGGGCCGACTTCGCGGCCCATGCGGGTGGAGCCGGTGGCGCTGACCAGGGCCACGCGCGGATCGTCGGTCAACGCTTCGCCAACCTCCTTGCCGCCATAGAGCACTTCCAAGAGGCCTTTCGGCGCGTCGCCGAAGCGCTTCGCCGCTTTGGCGAAGATCTCGGCGCAGGCGAGCGCGGTGAGCGGCGTCTTGTCCGAGGGCTTCCACACCACGGCGTCGCCGCAGACGATGGCGAGGCAGGTGTTCCACGACCACACCGCGACCGGGAAGTTGAAGGCGCTGATCACGCCGACCACGCCCAGCGGATGCCAGGTTTCCATCATGCGATGGCCCGGGCGCTCGGAGGCGATGGTGAGGCCATAGAGCTGGCGCGACAGGCCGACGGCGAAGTCGCAGATGTCGATCATCTCCTGCACCTCGCCCAGCCCTTCCTGGACGATCTTGCCGGCCTCGATCGAGACCAGGCGGCCCAGCGCATCCTTGTGCGCGCGCAATTCTTCGCCGAACAGCCGGATCAGCTCGCCGCGGCGCGGCGCCGGCACCTGGCGCCAGGCACGGAACGCCTCGTCGGCGCGGGCGATCTTGCGGGTGGCGCCGGCCTTGCTGTCGGACTTCAGGCGCGCGATCTCCTGCCCGTCGATGGGCGAGCGCACCACCAGATCGCCCGTTCCCAGCGATCGGATATCGATGCCGAGTTCCTTCAACAGCCCGCCGAGATTGCGCATGGTGTCCTCTTCCTGATCTGCCCGAATTTGGCGGCGAAGGGATGCGGCAGCCACGCGGCGCTGTCAACGCGCGGGCGAGTCGCGGACCGGCGCCTGGGCGCGAACCCCGAAGGCGGGACCGGCGAAATGCCGGGTTGCCCGGAGAATGAGCGCCGCTGCTCAGAAATGTTGCAGCGCAGCGTCAAGTTAACTGAAAATTAGCGTTTTAATTCAGATATTTATGCAACAGCGCGCAATTTTCTGAGCCTGCGACAGGCTTGCATATTGCGCCGCAACATATTCGTGCCAATCTCCTCCTCAGTTCTGGGAGGCCGAGGGTCAACCAACTCACAGGATTCAAGATGAAGCAGCTTTTGCAACGACTCGGCCTTTTTGTGCAGCGCTGGCAGACCTATTTCCGCGTCCGCGCGGAACTGGAGACCTACAGCGAGCGCGAATTGCACGACATGGGCATGTCGAGCGCCGACATCAACCGCGTCGCGCGCGAAGCCGCGGCGCTGGCCAAGCCGACCGGCCGTTTTGGCCAGGAAGCCTATTACGGCGCCCGCGCCTCGCACGTCTAATACGGCACGACTTGGGGCACCAATGACTGGGGGCCAGATGACTGGGGGCCGACCTTGCGATCGGCCCCGTCGTCGCTTCTCCGTGGTGTAGCGGCTCAGCCGCCGTACACATCGAAATTGAAATACTTGTCGTTGATCATCTTGTAGGTGCCGTTCTCGCGCAGCGCCTTGATCGCGGCGTTGATCTCTTCCTTCAGCGGGTCGCCTTTGCGCAG
>DASZQC010000540.1:0-4562 GCA_035549815.1 Dongiaceae bacterium | reverse complement strand
GTTGGAAATGCCTCCAACCGGGCCACGCTCTCAACCATCATGGTTGAGATCGTTGGCCTCTCTCAACCCCTCGAACTCTCCGTTTTCTCCGTTGACAGGTCCCCGTTTGTTGACAGACCTGTTGAGAGAGGCACCCCGGATTGGACAATTTCGAACCTCCGTGAGTATCTATTGACAGGACCGCGATTTCGCGGCTCCGGAAAACCACCAGACAGCGGGCAGGCCGCGAAGCGGAAATCGTTGTGGGTGTCGGACCAACCGGGCCGGCAAGCACGACGACACGCGTGCCCGCTGCACCCCGCCACCCACATTCCGCTCCTGGCCCCCGCCCAGAGAGGACGAATGGAGATCCCAGACCGCCAGACGCGCGACGCCGTCGCGGAAGTCGCAAGCCTTCTGGCGACTGCATACCAGCGCTACCGGCGCACCCGGCGCATCGAAGCAGCCTCCAAAGATACGCCCGAATCCGTCAACAGAGACCTTGATAACCGGACCCCGGAGAGCCTTCATGTCAATGAGGTTGACGCATGAAGAAGACGCTCCGGGAGCGGATCGCAGCCCTCGCCGCGATGAACGTGCCGGCGTTGCGCGAAGAGTGTCATCGCCGGAATAAAACAACCGCAGTTTGGCCGGTTTTGCAGTTGCGAAATGGCCATCGGCGGGGACGCGGTACGCACTCTATAAAAGCTTCTAAATCGGCCTGAGCCGTGAGTGAGACAACGCCGGTATGATCGAACGGCGTTGTCGCTATTGCGAGCAAGTCTTCCAGCCTTCGAAGTTTCAGCCCGGTCAATCCGTCTGCAGCGGTCCGGAGTGTCAGCGGCGGCGCCGCGCCGATAGCCGCCGCCAGAAGATCGCCACTGACCCGGGATATCGCCAGGTTTGTCAGGATGCCTGCCGGAAATGGCGCGCCGGCCATCCCGACTACTGGCGCCAGCGCCGGGAGCGCAATCCCGCCGCCGTCGAACGCAACCGCCAACAGCAGCGCGTCCGGGATCAGAAGCGGCGGCTGCGCGATCTTGCCAACAACAACTCAGCTTTCGACCTAAAGCATTCCGCTGCACAGGTCTGGCTCCTGGGCTCCGGCCTGGAGCATCTTGCCAACAACAACTCAGCTCGGGCGCAAATCTGGGTTCTGGAAGCACTTCCGCCGCGCCGCGGCCCGCAGAGCGAATCTTGCCAACAACAACGCTCTGGCGGAGATGCGATTTTGGCCGGATAAAGGGAAGCGCGCACGTGCTGACCACCGAACAGATCAACGACCTGCATCGGCTGTACTGGTCCGAGCGTTGGCCGATCCGCAAAATCGAACGCCATCTCCGCATGGGCTGGCACACCATCCGGAAATATCTGGATGCGCCGGCGCAAGGTCCATCGGCGCGGCCGCGCACCAGCAAACTCGATCCGTTTAAGGCCACCATCGCCGAATGGCTGGAGAAGGACGCCACGGTTTCCGGCGCCGTGATGGAACAGCGCTTGCGGCCGCTCGGCTACAGCGGCGGTCACACCATTCTGCGCGATTACCTGAAACAGGTTCGTCCCAAAGCCCAACCGAATCGCGCCTTCATTCGCATGGAGCCCGCGCCCGGCGAGCGTTTCGAAGTCGATTGGGGGCACTTCGGCGCGCTGAATTATTCCGGCGATCAGCGCAAGCTGTACGCTTTCGCTCTGGTGGAAGCCCACAGCCGCATGCTCTATCTGGAGTTCACTCACAGCCAGAGCTTTGAAACTTTCGCGCGTTGTCACCAGCATGCGTTTGCGGCTTTGGGCGGCGTCGGGCGTGAGATCGCGTATGACAATCTGGCCACCGCGGTGGCCGAGCACGATGGCCGGCTGGTCCGCTTTCTTCCTCGCTTTCTCGCCTTTGCTCGCGAATATAGTTTCTACCCACGGGCCTGCAATCCGGCGGCGGGTTGGGAAAAAGGCAAAGTGGAGCGCGCCATTGGATATGTCCGCCAGAGCTTCTGGCCATTACGCGAGTTCACCGATCTCGACGACGTTAATCGCCAAGCCCGCCAATGGCTCTCAGAAATCGCCAATCAGCGGCAGCATCGTGAAACCCGGCAGCGGCCCGTGGACCGCTTTCAACCCGCGGCCCTGAAACCGCTGCCGGTCATCCCTTACGATCATCGCGATCAAACCGAAGCGCTGGTGCACAAAGATCTCCGGATTCGCTTCGACGGCAATCGCTACTGTGTGCCGCATCGCTATGTGGGCCGTCATCTGATCGTCAAAGCCGATTCCAGCTCCGTCACTTTCTATGACCGCGTGCACGAAGTCGTCAGCTATGCACGATCCTGGCGGCGCGGCCAGACGTTCGGCGCCGAACGTTTCGAAGCGGAATTAACCGAGATGCGCCCGGCGGCCCGCAGGTCTCGTGCGCAGCAACGCCTATTCCAGTTTCTGGATGGCCTCTGTTCTCCGGTCCTGCTGGAAGCCTATCTGCGCGACATGGCCGACACCAACCGCGCGCTGTCGCGCCAACTGACGGAACTGCTCGAACTGATTCGCCAATACGGCCCTGAAGCGGTGGCCGGCGCCATCGAGAAAGCTGCCGCGGCGCGCGCCTTCGGCGCCGGCTACATCGCCAACATCCTTCGCCAGCAGCAATCGCCTCGCCGCCCGCAGCCGCCCCTGGTGCTGCGCGATGCTCGACTCAACGAACTCGCCACTGATCCGTTGTCGCTCCTCGAATATGACGCCTTCATCCTTACGCCCGGAAAGGAACCCGATGACTCCGCTCCAACAGAAGCTGAACCAACTGAGCCTGTCCACCATGAGCCGCCAACTGGAGACGACTCTGACTGACGCCGCCGCCCGGAATCTCAGCGCGGCGGCCACCTTGGAATGGCTCGCCGACATGGAAATCGAAGCCCGCTCGCAGCGCGCCATTGAACGGCGTTTCCGATTCTCGCGCTTGCACGCTCAACCCAGCATCGACGCCTTTCACTTCCAACATCACAAGAGCCGCGTGCAGGCCAAACCTCGCATCCTGCGCCTGCTTGATCTCTCGTTCCTCGCCACGGGAACCAACATCGTGCTCATCGGAAATCCCGGCGTGGGCAAAACCTTTCTGGCTAAAGTCCTCGCCTGGCGCGCCTGCCAAGCCAATCAGCGCGTGCTGTTCACCACCGCCATGGACATGCTCAATCATCTGCTCGCTTCGCAGGTCGATCATTCTCTGGTGCGCAAGCTCAAAACCTACACCGACCCGGCTCTGTTGGTCTGTGACGAGCTGGGATATCTCGCGCTCGATCAGCAAACCTCCAACCTCTTTTATCAGGTGATCTCCACCCGCCATAGCCACAAACGGTCGAGCATCATCACCACCAACACGCCGTTCTCCGACTGGGGCAACATCCTCTTCAATACGACCATCGCGACCGCCATCGCCGACCGGCTCGTGGAAAACTCCGAGATCTTTCTGCTGGGAGGCGACAGTCTCCGCAAAGCCAACAAGCAGTCCGATCCGCCGGCCGAATAAGCCGGCTCCGATTAGGCGCCGCGCTGTGATGATACCCGTGCGGAGGAGTCCGCCGGCTAACCCCACAACGGCGCTGCCGAGGCGAGCGGGGGCTTGCTCCCGCTCCTTCTGTCTTGCCACTCCATGTTCAACTTCAAATGTTCAACTTCAGCGCCAATCATCTGTTCCTGCTTTCGCGGACGGAATATCGCTCCTGTGCGGTGTTCACCCTGCTGGACCGCGACACTCAGCGCGTGTATCGCTTGTTCGACTTCACCAAACGCCGCCGCCTCATGCCCAATCGGCCCTACTGCGTGGCAGGCAAAGTCAACAGCGCCGGCACGCTTTACCTGGTGATCGAATCGGTCAAGCCAGACACCAAGCACGAGCGGCTTTCCACCTCTCCACTTCCTGCTGACGGCGCGGGAGGGTCGGGCATGCGCTGATCCGGTCGCAGATGATCTCGATCCCGAATCCACGGCGGCTTGCGCCGACTTCGTCGTCGCCGCGCCTGCGCACCAGTGTCCGCCGACGCCCAAACCGGCGGCGAAAATGGCGTCAAAACCGGCGGAATCGACGACGTTTTAAACCGGCGCTAACACTCCGGCGTCAAAGTGGTTGTCTGGTGTAGGTGGATTGTGGACATGCGCCTCCTTTCGCGGACTAAACACCGTGCGCCCGATCCTTGGTAACCAGCACCATTCGGAATCGTGCCTTGCCTTCCATCATCCGAGCATAAGCATCCGCCGCCTTTTCAAGAGGAACCGTCTCGATCATCGGGCGGATATTTGCCAGAACACTGAAGCCGAGCGTGTCCTCGCATTCAATGGGCGTGCCGGTTAGGCTTCCGTGTATGGAGCGGCCGCCGAAGATCAGTGTCGTGGCAATCAACGGGATCGGGTCGCCCGGCGCACCAACCACGAGGAGTTTGCCGCGGGCAGCCAGACCAGGCACAAGGGCAGCCATCGCCTCTCCACTGGTTCCCGTTGCGAGAATAGCCCTGGCTCCGCCCATCCGAAACAACGCGCCGGCGGCATCCTCTGCGGCAGCGTCGATAAACACATGCGCTCCCAGATCCTTCGTAAGCTTTTCCTTGTCG
>DASZQC010000539.1:0-15894 GCA_035549815.1 Dongiaceae bacterium | reverse complement strand
CAGCTCGTTCAGCAGGAACCGGTCGTCTTCCGGCCAGTCCGCCTGATCGGCGCCACGCCCCAGGACCAGGGCGCAATTGACGCCGCCGCGATGCACGCCGGGAATCGCCAGCAGCCGCAGGCCGTCGAGCGTCTGGGTGGTGATCTGTTTGTCGCGCGCCGCCTGGTCCGCCGCGCCGGCGGGAACATCGGCGCCCGCCTGCGCCAATCGATCGCCTATCCCCTGTACGTCTGCCGCGAACAAGGCGGCACCCGCGGCGCCCGTCGCCTGCGCCGCCGTGGCGACGCCCAGCTTGATGGCGGCCTTCGGGTCTGCCGCCTCGCGCAGGGCGCGGAACGATTGGATCATCGAGCGTTCGCGATGCTTGGCGGCGGCCAAGGCCGCGTCGCGCTCCTGCGCGTCCGTCACGTCGCGGCAGGCGCCGCGCACGCACAGGAACTCGCCCTGCGCGTCGAAGATCGCACGGGCTTTCAAATGCAGGCAGACCGGCGCACCATAGGCCGCCCTGGCCCAGACCAGGATGCCTTCCGGCGGCGAATCGGATTGGAAATGGACCGCATCCTCCGGCGACAGGGTCAACTCCGCCGGGTCGGTGCCCAGCAGGTCGGCGCCTGAGCGACCCAGGGCGCCGTGGCCGGTGACGAAGCTGAAGCGGCCTTTGGCATCGGTCTCCCAGGCGAAATCGCAGGCGAGGTCGACCAGCTCGCGCAGGCGCTGGCGGGATTCGATGAGCGCAGCCTGCAACGCCCGGTCGAGCTCAGGCGCGCCCGCACCGGGGCCGGCAGAGACCGGGGCGGGAGCGTTACCGGGCGGGGGCGCAGGAACCGGACGGGCCATGGTCCGGAGAGCCTGAAACCTCTGCCTTAATTCGTGGTTAAACGTCGCTCCGGGAGGGCAATGCGGGTCTTGCGGCGGATAGATTGGCCCCGTAATTTGCGCGCCGGTCCGCTGATCGTTAACGGATTGGCGGTGGGCCTGGAGACCTATGAAGATCACCCCGACATCGCTGACCGGCGTGGATTGCTGGGTTTTCGATCTGGATAACACGCTATATCCAGCCTCCTGCCGGCTGTTCGACCAGGTCGACCGGCGCATCGGGGAATATGTTCAGCAACTCTTGAATCTGGATCCGGTGGCGGCGCGGGCGCTGCAAAAGCAATATTTCCGCGACCACCGCACCACCCTCAACGGCCTGATGATCAACCACCAGATCAAGCCGGAGGATTTCCTGGCCTTCGTGCATCAGATCGATCTGTCGCCGGTGCTGGAGGACGCGCGCCTGGACGCCGCCCTGGCCCGTCTGCCGGGACGGAAGTTGATCTACACCAACGGCTCCACCCGCCACGCCGAGAATGTCATGGGCCGCCTGGGCGTCGCCCGGCATTTCGACGGCATTTTCGACATCGCCGAGGCGGGCTTCGTGCCGAAGCCGGAAATGTCCGCCTATCGCGCGCTGCTGGAGCGTCACGCCATCGATCCCGCGCGCGCGATCATGTTCGACGACATGCCGCGCAACTTGGCGCCGGCGGCGGAGCTTGGCATGCAGACCGTCTGGGTCCGCACCGACGTGGATTGGGCGCAGCCGGACCGCGACATCGACTTCATCACCTACACCGCCGACAATCTGGCGGACTGGCTTCACGAGATCAGCGGAGAAAAAGACCAGGCATGAATATCCAGGACATGCAGAAGACCGTCGATGCGGCGTGGGAGCGCCGTGCCGAGATCAATCCGCAAAGCGACGGCCATGTGCGCGACGTGGTCCACGCGGCGCTGGACGCGCTGGACCGCGGCGAAGTGCGCGTCGCCGAGAAGCGTGACGGCAAGTGGCAGACGAATCAGTGGCTGAAGAAAGCCGTGCTGCTGTCCTTCCGCCTGGCCGATTCCGAGTTGATTCCCGGTGGCGGCACCTATCCGCATTTCGGCGAAGCGGGCTGGTACGACAAAGTGCCGTCCAAGTTCGCCGGCTGGAGCGAGGATCATTTCCGCACCGCCGGCTTCCGCGCGGTGCCAAACTGCGTCGTGCGGCGCAGCGCCTATATCGCGCCGAACGTCATCCTGATGCCGAGCTTCGTCAATGTCGGCGCCTATGTCGACAGCGGCACCATGGTCGACACCTGGGTCACCATCGGGTCCTGCGCGCAGATCGGCAAGAACTGCCATATCTCCGGCGGCGTCGGCATCGGCGGCGTGCTGGAGCCGATCCAGGCCGGGCCGGTGATCATCGAGGACAATTGCTTCATCGGCGCGCGCTCGGAAGTGGTCGAGGGCGTGGTGGTGGGCGAAGGCTCGGTCATCTCCATGGGCGTCTTCATCGGCGCCTCGACCAAGATCATCGACCGCAACACCGGCGAAGTGCATATGGGCAAGGTGCCGCCTTATTCCGTGGTGGTCTCCGGCTCCATGCCCGGCAAGCCCTTCCCCAACAACGAGATGGGCCCCAGCCTCTATTGCGCCGTGATCGTGAAGCGCGTCGACGAGCAGACCCGTTCGAAGACCTCGATCAACGATTTGCTGCGGGATTAGGGCGGGATCGTGCCGCATCAAAGAGCAAGCCCCACCCTAACCCTCCCCCATCTCGGGGAAGGGAATTATAAAGCTCCCCCTCCCCCGAGCCGGGAGAGAGCGGGGTGGGGGTGGTCTTGATGCAGTGCGCAGACGAAATGATAGACCCCATCGCCCTTGCCCAGGCGCTGATCCGCTGCCCGAGCGTCACGCCGGCGGATGCGGGGGCGCTCGACGCGCTCGGCAATGCGCTCGCCAAGGCCGGCTTCATCAATCGCCGCATGCCGTTCGAGGCGCCGGGCACGGCGCGGGTCGACAATCTGTTCGCCAAGCTCAATGGCAAGCGATCGGGGAAGCATTTCAGCTTCGCCGGCCATTCCGACGTGGTGCCGGTAGGCAAGCGCGAGGGCTGGAGCGTCGATCCGTTCGGCGCGGAGATCATCGACGGCCGCCTCTATGGCCGTGGTGCGGCGGATATGAAGGGCGCGGTCGCCGCCTTTGCCGCTGCCGCGTCGCGCTTCGCCGCGAAGCGCAACCATGATTTCGCCGGCGCGATCTCGCTCCTCATCACCGGCGACGAGGAAGGGCCTTCGGTCAACGGCACCAAGCCGATGCTGGAACAGCTCGCCAAGGACGGCGAGGAATTCGACGCCTGCCTGGTGGGCGAACCGACCAATCCGAAACGACTGGGCGAGATGGCGAAGATCGGAAGGCGCGGCTCCTGGACCGGGTACCTGACGGTCAAGGGCGTGCAGGGTCACATCGCCTATCCGCACCTGGCCGACAATCCGACGCATCGCCTGGCGCGCATGATCGTGGCGCTGACGCAGACGCCGCTCGATCCCGGCACCGCGCATTTCGAGCCGAGCACGCTCCAGGTCTCCACCATCGATGTCGGCAACCCGGCCACCAACGTGATCCCGGCCGAGGCGCGCGCCAGCTTCAACAGCCGCTTCAATGACGGCTTCAACCCGACGACCCTGGAGACGGAAGTGCGTCGCCGCCTCGACTCCATCGGCGGCGAGTACGATCTGCGCATCGAATGTTCCGGCGTCTCCTTCCTGACCCCGCCGGGCGCGCTGAGCGACCTGGTGGCCAACGCGGTGAAGGACATCACCGGCTTGACGCCGGAATTGTCGACCACCGGTGGCACCTCCGATGCGCGCTTCATCAAGGATTATTGCCCGGTGATCGAATTCGGTCTGATCGGCCAGACCATGCACAAGGTGGACGAGAACGTGAGCGTGCGCGACATCGAGCAGCTCGCCGCCATCTACGAGCACATTCTCGATTCCTATTTCGCATGATCGGCTCGGTCGAGCTTCGCCTTGGCTGCCGCGGCCTGCTGCATCTCGCCCGCTTTGACGGCCAGTTCCTGCGCTTCTTCGACCGCTCGGCATCCGGCGCCTTGCGGTCCTTCTGGCTCGCCCTGCTGGTGCTGCCCTTCTACCTGGTACAGTTCTGGCTGGAGATCGACGCCACGGTGCCGAACGCCGGGCAATATCTGGCCGGACGCCTCGTCGGCTACGCATACAATTGGATCGCCTTTCCGCTGATCCTGCTCTTCGCCGCCAAGCTGCTGGAGCGCGAGGCGGAGATGCCCGGGTGCATCGCGATCTATAACTGGCTGAGCCTGCTTTGGATAACGCTGCAGGCACCCCTTCTGTTGCTGTTCGCGATCAACCGTGATTCCTCCGCCACCATCGCGCTGAGCTACCTGTTTCTGCTCTATAGCGTCCTGGTCGAAGGGTTCGTGTTCGTGCGCGCGCTGCGCATCGCGACATGGCAGGCGGCCGTTCTGGTGGTGATCGACGTAGCGCTCAATATCTATGTGATCGGGCCGTTTGCCCGCATCCTGGGTGGCGCGACCCTGCCCTGATTGCAGTGCAGCATAAGCGCGCGACACGGCGAATGACCGTCCGTAGTTTTGAACTGGCATCGGGAGCGACTACGCTATAATGGCCCCTGCGGCGCCGGCGAAACCCAACCGCGCGGCGCGGTCACGAGCAGGGACGGGATCGCGTGCATCTGCACACCGGACATGATCCGATCTTGATGGCGTTGTCGGTCCTGATCGCGATTCAGGGCAGCTTCGTCTCGCTGGTCCTGGCGCGCGAGGTCGGCCGCTTCGAAGGGGCGCGGCGGCGCCTGGTGCTGGCGATGTCGGCGGTGACGCTCGGTTCTTCCATCTGGGCCATGCATTTCATCGGCATGCTGGCTTACGCCATGCCGGTCGATGTCGGATACGATCTGTTCCTGACCCTGCTATCATTCCTTATCGCGGTGTTGGCCGTCGGCATCGGTTACGGCGTGATGACGGTGGTGCCCAGCGGCAATTGGCGCGACGTGGCGGCGGCGATCTTCACCGGCGGCGGCATCGCCGGCATGCATTATGTCGGCATGGCTGCGGTGACCGGGCCGGTGGAACTGATCTACCAGACGCTTTGGGTCGGCATCAGTATCCTGGTCGGCATCGTCGCCGCCGGCATCAGCCTGCATCTGGCTTTCGGCACGCGACTGCAGGCGCGCGCGGCCCTGGGCGCGGTGGTCATGGGGCTCGCCATCTCCGGCATGCATTACGCGGCGATGTACGGGACCATCATCGAGCCGGTTTCGCCCGGCGCCGCGATCGCCGCCCATGTGATGGACCGCAACCTGCTGGCGATCGTCGTCGCCATCGTCGCCTTCATCATCTGCGCCACCTCCATGCTGCTGCTGGTGCCGCCCGGTGCGCGCGGGCAGGTCGCCGGCCACGAGGAAGGCGGGCTGATGTGGGAGCGGGCGGCGCTCGGTTCGATTCCAGGCGGCCCCGCTCCCGGTCCGGCCCCCGCGCTGCCGGCGTCGAACGGTTCCGGCGCCGTGTCGCGGCCCGGTGGCGAGGCGCGCGTGCCGGTCCAGTTCAATGGCGGCACCCGGCTGCTTGACCCCGCGCTCAACTGCGCCATCCGCGCCGACGGCCACTACACCCATGTGCTGGACCAGGAGCGGGAGCATTTCTGCAACCTCTCGATCACCGAGCTGGCGGGGCGGCTGGACCCGGCCCGCTTCGTGCGCGTGCATCGCAGCCACATCGTGCAGGTCGGCTTTGTGAAATCCATCCGCCGCAAGGGCGATGGCGCCATCCTCCTGGTCGGCGACAAGCAGGAGATGGCGATTCCCGTCAGCCGTAGCGCCCTGCCCAAATTGAAGGCGCGCTTGCCAGCCGCCGACCGTGTCCGAAGTGCACGACAAGAGGCAGCATCTCTGTCGTAGTTCGTGCGGAGTCTTCCGTATCTCGTGCACAACCCGGTCGCTTCGTGCCCGGCCGCCTGCGGCCCTTTCGTGCGCGGCCTAGAGTTACCTCCTTGAAAGAGCGCGATTTACGCGCCTGCCACAGCTCTCTGGGAGGAGCGCATGATACCGGGTCGATTCACCTATCACCGGCCAAGCTCGGTCGGCGAGGCGGTCAAGCTTCTGGCCAGCCTGGGCGAGGATGCCAGGCCTTTGGCCGGCGGCCACAGCCTGATCCCCATGATGAAATTGCGCCTGGCGCAGCCGGAGCATCTGGTCGACCTCGGCCGGATCAGCGGCCTGAAGGGCATCCGCCAGGAAGGCGCGGACATCGTCATTGGCGCCATGACCACCCAGGCGGAAGTACTGGGCTCCGCTTTGATCGGGGACAAGGCGCCGATCCTGCAGGAGGCGGCCAGGGTCATCGCCGACCCGCAGGTCCGCTACCAGGGCACCATCGGCGGCAATGTCGCCAATGGCGATCCGGGCAACGACATGCCGGGCCTGATGCAGTGCCTGGATGCGCGCTACACCCTGACCGGCCCCAGCGGTTCCCGCCAGGTCGCCGCCCGCGACTTCTACGAGGCGGCCTTCTTCACCAAGCTGCAGGCGGGCGAACTCGTGACCGAGATCCGCTTCGCCGCCCCCGCCGCCGGCCATGGCTGGGCCTATGAGAAGCTGAAGCGCAAGATCGGCGACTACGCGGTCGCCGCCGCCGCCGTCACCCTGACCATGTCGGGCGGCAAGTGCGCCGCCGCCAGCATCGCTTTGACCAACGTGGCGCAGACGCCTTTGCTCGCCACCGACGCCGCCAAGGCGCTGATCGGCACGGCATTGGACAATGCCGCGATCGACGCGGCGGCGAAGGCCGCCATGGCGATCTCCGATCCGACCACGGACACCCGCGGACCGGTGGAATATCGCCGCGCGGTCCTGGGCGTCATGGTGCGCCGCGCCATCGCCCGCGCCAAATCCCGCGCCCGCTGAACAGGAGCCGCAAAATGAGCGATCAAGCCAAGACGCGGGTGACGATCAACGTCAACGGCCGCGACATGTCGGCGGAGGTGGAGCCGCGCACCCTGCTGATCCATTTCCTGCGCGAGCATCTGAATCTGACGGGGCCGCATATCGGCTGCGAGACGACGCATTGCGGCGCCTGCACCATCGATCTCGACGGGCGCTCGGTGAAGTCCTGTACGATGTTCGCCGTGCAAGCCGAAGGCAGCAAAGTGCTGACCATCGAGGGCATGGCGGCGGCGGACGGCTCGCTGCACCCGCTGCAGGCCGCGTTCCACGAGCATCACGGGCTGCAATGCGGCTTCTGCACGCCGGGCATGATCACCCGCGCCTACCGTCTGCTGCAGGAGAATCCGAAGCCGACCGACGAAGAAATCCGCTTCGGCATCGCCGGCAATCTGTGCCGCTGCACCGGCTACCAGAACATCGTGAAGGCGATCAAGGCGGCGGCCGAAACCATGGCCAGCCAGCCCCGGAAGGAGGCCGCAGAATGAACGCGCCAACGCCGACTCGCGCCGAGCGCGAGGCCGCCCTCAAAGGCATGGGCTTCGCCCGCCGCCGCACCGAAGACCCCCGCTTCATCCAGGGCAAGGGCAATTATGTCGACGATCTGAAGCTGCCAGGCATGCTGTTCGGCGATTTCGTGCGCTCGCCCTATGGCCATGCGCGGATCAAGAAGATCGACGTCAGCAAGGCAACGGCACTGCCCGGCGTGGTGGCGGTGCTGACCGCCGAAGAGCTGAAGCCGGTGAAGCTGCATTGGATGCCGACCTTGGCCGGCGACGTGCAGATGGTGCTGGCCGACGGCAAGGTGCTGTTCGCCAACCAGGAGGTGGCCTTCGTGGTGGCCCAGGACCGCTACATCGCCGCCGACGCGGTGGAGCTGGTGGAAGTGGAATACGAGCCGCTGCCGCCTTTGGTCGATCCGTTCAAGGCCATGGCGCCCGACGCGCCGGTGCTGCGCGAGGATATCAAGGACAAGAAGGACGGCGCGCACGGCCCCCGCAAGCACCCGAACCACATTTTCGAGTGGACCGTGGGCGACAAGGCGGCGGCCGACAAGGTGTTCGCCTCAGCGCCGGTCACGGTGAAGGAGCTGATTTCGTACCAGCGCGTGCATCCGGCGCCGCTGGAGACCTGCGCCTCCGTCGCCTCGATGGACAAGATCAAGGGCGAATTGACCGTCTGGGGTACGTTCCAGGCGCCGCACGTGGTGCGCACGGTGGCCGCGATCCTCAGCGGCATTCCGGAGCACAAGATCCGCGTCATCTCGCCCGACATCGGCGGCGGCTTCGGCAACAAGGTCGGCGTCTATCCCGGCTATGTCTGCTCCATCGTCGCCTCGATCGTGCTGGGCGTTCCGGTGAAGTGGGTGGAGGATAGGCTGGAGAACCTCTCCGCCACCGCCTTCGCCCGCGACTACCACATGACGGCGGAACTGGCCGCGACCCAGGACGGCAAGATCCTGGGCCTGCGCTGCCACGTGCTCGCCGATCACGGCGCCTTCGACGCCTGCGCCGACCCAACCAAGTTCCCGGCCGGTTTTTTCAACATCGTCACCGGCTCCTACGACATCCCGGCGGCGCATCTGGCGGTCGACGGTGTCTATACCAACAAGGCGCCGGGCGGCGTCGCCTATCGCTGCTCGTTCCGCGTGACAGAGGCGGCCTATTGCATCGAGCGCATCATGGATGTGCTGGCGCTGAAGCTGAAGATGGACCCGGCGGAGCTGCGGATGAAGAACTTCATCCAGCCGCAGCAATTCCCCTACAAGTCGGCGCTGGGCTGGGAATACGATTCCGGCGAATATCCCAACGCGCTCAAGAAGGCGATGGAGACCGTCGGCTACAAGGCCCTGCGCGCCGAGCAGCAGGCGAAGCGCGAGGCCTTCAAACGCGGCGAGACGCGGGAGCTGATGGGCATCGGCGTCGCCTTCTTCACCGAGATCGTCGGCGCCGGCCCGTCGCGCAATTGCGACATCCTCGGCATCGCCATGTTCGATTCGGCGGAGATCCGGGTGCATCCGACCGGGGCGGCCATCGCCCGCTTCGGCACCAAGAGCCAGGGCCAGGGACACGAGACCACCTATGCCCAGATCATCGCCACCGAGACCGGCATCCCGGCCGACATGATCGCGGTGGAGGAAGGCGACACCAGCACCGCGCCCTATGGCCTCGGCACCTATGGCTCGCGCTCGACGCCGGTGGCGGGCGCCGCCTGCGCACGGGCCGCGCGTAAGATCCAGGCAAAGGCGAAGAAGATCGCCGCGCACCTGCTCGAAGTGTCCGAGAACGACCTGGAGTTCGACGTCGACCGGTTCCAGGTCAAGGGCCTGCCGGAAAAGTCGAAGACCATGAAAGAGGTCTGCTGGGCCGCCTACAACAACGTGCCGCCGGGCATGGAGCCGGGGCTGGAGGCGGTCGATTACTACGATCCGCCCAACATGACCTATCCGTTCGGCGCCTATATCTGCGTCGTCGATATCGACGTCGATACGGGCGCGGTGAAGGTGCGGCGCTTCTACGCGCTGGACGATTGCGGCACTCGCATCAACCCGATGATCATCGAGGGTCAGGTGCATGGCGGATTGACCGAGGCCTTCGGCATCGCCATGGGCCAGGAAATTCCGTATGACGCCAACGGCAATGTCGGCGGCGTCACGCTGATGGACTACTTCCTGCCGACGGCGGTCGAGACGCCGGTGTGGGAGACGGATCATACCGTCACGCCCTCGCCGCACCATCCGATCGGCGCCAAGGGTGTGGGCGAAAGCCCGAATGTCGGCGGCGTACCCGCCTTCTCCAACGCCGTCATCGACGCCTTCGCCCATCTGGGCGTCACGCACCTCCAGATGCCCCACGACCAATGGCGCGTGTGGAAGGCGGCGGAGAAGGCGGGACTGGTGAAGTAAGACTTGATGAAACCCGACGCAAGCAATCCCCTCCCCCGAGCCGGGGGAGGGATAGGGAGGGGGCGCGGCTCGGTATTTGCAGCAGCACAGCGAGTCCGCCCTTCAACCCCCACCCCTGCCCTCCCCCAAGCTTGGGGGAGGGAGGTTTTTCGTTTGGTGTAGATCATGGACCGCGCCGAGATCGCCGCGAAGCTGGAAGAGCAGGGCTACATCGCCGGGCCGGACCTGGCGATGGCGCTCTGGCTCATGGACCTGCTCGGCCGGCCGCTGTTGCTGGAGGGCGAGGCGGGCGTCGGCAAGACCGAGACCGCCAAAGCCCTGGCCGCCGTCCACGGCGCGAAGCTGATCCGCCTGCAATGCTACGAGGGCCTCGATTCCAGCGCCGCGCTCTATGAGTGGAACTATCAGCGGCAATTGCTGTCGATCAAGGCGCGCGAAACCTCCGGCCAGGACGCGCGGGAGATCGAGCGCTCGATCTTTTCCGAGGAATACCTGCTGGAGCGGCCCTTGCTGGCCGCGATCCGCCAGGAGAGTCCGCCTGTGCTGCTGATCGACGAGGTCGACCGCGCTGATGAGGAGTTCGAGGCGCTGCTGCTGGAGGTGCTGGCGGATTTCCAGGTCTCGATCCCGGAATTCGGCACCGTGACCGCGCGCTCCATCCCGCGTGTCATCCTCACTTCCAACGCGACGCGGGAATTGTCCGACGCGCTGCGGCGGCGCTGCCTCTATCACTATGTCGACTTCCCGAGCGAGGCGCAGGAGACGCGCATCCTGCTGGCGCGGGTGCCGGGCATCGCGGCGAAACTGGCCGGCCAAGTCGCCGCCTTCGTCGCCCTGGTGCGCAAGGAAGATCTGAAGAAGGTGCCCGGCATCGCCGAATCCATCGATTGGGCGGCGACCCTGGTGGGCCTCGGCCAGGCGAAGCTGGAGGCGAGTTCCGAGACGATCCTGGAATCGCTCATCTGCCTGATCAAGACGCGCGAGGATCAGGGCAATTTCAGCCGCGAAGTGGCCCAGCGTCTGCTGGGCAAGGTGGCGTGATGACCGAAGACGATCTCGACAAGCTGTTGCGTATCACGGATGCCGCGGGACTGGCCACCGCGGGGCAACTGGTCGGCTTTGTCCGGCATCTGCGGGACAACGGCTTCGCCATCGGCCTGGCCGAGGCGCGGGATGCGCTGCGCGCTGCGGCCGAATTGGATTTGTCGACCCCTGCCCCGCTGCGCCTGGCGCTGAGGCCGCTGCTGGCGACCCGGCGCGAGGAGGCGCAACGCTTCGACACCTTGTTCAATGCCTATTGGCTGCGGCGCGGCGTGAAGAGCGCTGCGGCCGCGCCCAGCAATGTGCCAGGCGAGCAGCCGTCCAAGCGCAGCGCGACCATGGGCAATCTGCCGGGCGACCTGGCGCGCTTCGCCGATCGAGTCTCACGCAACGACGCCGCGGACGATGCCACGACGGCCGGTCACGAGCTGCGCCGCGGCGGCGCCAGCCGGGCGGAAGCCCTGGCGCGCACCGATTTCCGCCACCTGGACGATCCCGAGACCGCAACCCTGGTCGAGGAGCTGGCGGAGCGCATGGCGCTGGCGCTGCGGCGGCGCCTGTTGCGGCGACGCAAGGCGGCGCAGCGCGGCGATCGCCTTGATCTCCGCCGCATGCTGCACGCCAGCATCGCCCATGGCGGCGAGCCGATCGAGATTTTCCGCCGCCGCGCCAAGCGCCGGCCGCTGCGGCCGGTCCTGCTGCTCGACGCTTCCGGCTCCATGGCGCAGTACAGTGGCATGTTCCTGCGCTTCATGCTGGCGCTGCTGAAACGCCTGCCGGAGGGCGAGGGCTACCTGTTCCACACGCGGCTGGTGGAGATCGGCCCGGTGCTGCGCGAGCGCCGCCGGGTCAAGGCGCTGGAACGCCTGTCGCTGCTGGCCGAGGGGTGGGGCGGCGGCACGCGCATCGGAGACTGCCTCGCCACGTTCGTGAAGCATCACGCGCGCAGGGCGCTGCATGGTCGCGCCGCCTTGTTCATCCTATCCGACGGGTACGACACCGGCGAGCCGCAACAGCTCGCCAAGGCGATGGCGGCGCTGGCCAAGCGCGCGCGGCGCATCGTCTGGCTCAATCCCCTGCTCGGCTGGCGCGACTACCAGCCGATCGCCGGCGGCATGGCTGCCGCCTTGCCCTTCATCGACGTCTTCGCGCCGGCCCATAACCTCGAGAGCCTGGCGGCGCTCGAGCCCTATCTGGCGCGCGCATAGGAGCGAACCATGTCCAGCAGCGAGGATGTCAACAAGCTGGCCGAAGAGCTGAAAGCCAAGGGTGAGCCCTTCGTGGTGGCGACCGTGGTGCGCACCCTCGCCTCCGTCGCCGCCAAGCCGGGCGCCAAGGCGATCCTCTGCGCCGACGGCCGCATGGCCGGCTGGGTCGGCGGGGGATGCGCGCTGGGCGCGGTGAAAGAGGCCGCCAAGCGCTGCCTGGAAGACGGCACCGCGCGGCTGATCAGCGTCATGCCCTTCGACCAGTTGAAGGCGCAGGGCCTGCGCCCCGGCGACACCAAGGACGGCATTGAGTTCGCCAAGAACATGTGCCCGTCGCGCGGCGTGGTCGACGTGTTCATCGAGCCGGTCCTGCCGCGGCCGCTGCTGATCCTGTGCGGCGCGACGCCGGTGGCCATCGCCATCGCCGACCTCGCCCCGCGCATCGGCTTGCAGGTCGCCGTGCACGCGCCCGCCGCGCAGCACGAACTATTCCCGCGGGGCACAGACCTGCGCGACGGCTTCACCGGCGCCGCCGACAGCCCGGCCGGCGGCTATGTCATCGTCGCCACCCAGGGCAACGGTGACGATGCGGCGCTGAAGGCGGCGCTCCAATCGCCGGCGCGCTATGTCGCCTTCGTCGGCAGCCGCGCCAAGGTTGCGGCGCTGAAGGAGCGCTTGGCCGAAGATGGAATCGCCGGAGAGCGCCTGGCCGATCTGCATGGCCCCGCCGGCCTGCCGATCGGCGCGGTGACGCCGGAAGAGATCGCGCTGTCGGTCCTGGCCGACGTGGTGCGGGCGCGACGAGCTAACGGCGCGCACGGCCGGAACAAGATGGAGGCGGCGTGATGAGCGATCCACAGGACACCGGCAAGATCGACGGCATCGTCGCCGTGACCCTGGCGGCGGGGCTTTCCACCCGCATGGCGCCGCAGAACAAGCTGCTGCTCGATTTCGGCGGCGAGCCCCTGGTGCGCCGGCTGGTGGGCGAAACGCTGGCGAGCCAGGCGAAGCAGGTCTTCGTCGTGGTCGGTCATGACCGCTGGAACGTGCGCAAGGCGCTCGGCGACCTCCCCGTCACCATCGTGGAGAACCCGGATTACACAGGCAACCAGATGACCTCCGTCCGCGCCGGGGTGCTGGCGGCGCCGCAAGCCGACGGCTATTTGATCGTTCCCGGCGACATGCCGCTGCTCCGCGCCGCCGATTTCGACCGGCTGATCGCGGCCTTCAATGCGCTGGACGGGGAAAAGGCGGTGGTGCCGTTTGACGAGGCGGAGCGCGGCAATCCGATCGTCATTCCCGGCTGGAGCCGCGAGGAGATGTATCGCCGCGGCATCAATTTCGGCTGCCGCAACCTGCTGATCAATTATCCGGAGCTGGTGGCGCCGCTGAAGACCGCCGAGCCGCAATTCTTCCAGGATTGCGACACACCCGAGGCCTATCGCGATCTGCGGGCCCTGTTCGAGGCGCAGCATCGCCCGGCCAAATCCGCCTGAACCTGCACGCGAGCACGACATGCAACTGACCGGCACCGAACGCATCCAGGCCCCGCGCGCCGCCGTGTGGCAGGCGCTGAATAACCCTGAGATCCTGAAAGAGTGCATCCCGGGCTGCGAGAGCATCGAGCTGCTGTCGCCCACCGAGATGAAGGCGCGGGTCGGCCTGCGCCTGGGCCCGATCAAGGCCAGTTTCGCCGGCCGGGTCTCGCTGTCCGACATCGACCCGCCGAACGGCTACACGATTTCCGGCGAAGGGTCCGGCGGTCCCGCCGGCGGCGCCAAGGGCAGCGCCAAGGTCAAGCTGACCGAGGACCAGGGTGCGACCCTGCTGGACTACAGCGTCGAATCCCAGGTGTCAGGCAAGATCGCGCAACTGGGCGCGCGGCTGATCGACGCGACGGCGCAGAAGCTGGCCGGCGATTTCTTCGGCAAGTTCGGAACGCTGGTCGCCACGCCGCAGGCGGTGGAGCCGGCCGTGTCACCGGCCGCTCCGCCCTCGCCCGCCGACGCGCAGCAAGCCTCGCCTGGCGCCTCGCATTGGCGCTGGTTCCTGGTCGGCGCCGTGCTGATCGCCGCCGTGCTGCTGTGGCTCGGGCTGGGCCCGAAATAACGCCTACTTGCCGCGCAGCACGCGCAGGCGGCTTTCCACGTCTTCCTTGTTCAGGTACGCGCCGCACAGCCGGCGATAGCCGCTATAGGCGTCGCGTGCGTGCAGCGCCCGCCAATTGTCGAACAGCACCGCATCGCCCGGGGCCAGGCGGCGGCGGTACTGCATCTTCGGATCGTTGACGTAGCCGGCGAACACCTTCAGCGCGCGATATAGGGCCTCGGTCTGCTCGGCCGGCAGATAGAAGGGCGCGCGGTCATAGTTGTTGTAGCTCACCTGTACCAGATCGCCCGCCTTGTTCAGCCGGAACAAGGGCCGCGTCGCCTGCAAATGGACGTTGCGGTCCAGGTCGATGTATTGCCCGGTGATCTCGATCTCGGTCAGGGTGCGGTATTCCACCGGGTGCTGGGCCTGCATGATCTCCGCGACCTTCAGGCCGTCGACAAACACGTTCTCGCCGCCGGTGCCGTTGAAGGCGAGGCAATGCAGCATCTGGTAGCCGGGCGCGTCGAAGCTGTAGGTGCCGTCGGTGTGCGGCCCGATGGCAAGCGTCGTATAGGCTGTGTCCTTGTGCTCCATGTTGGCGGTGAAGTCCCAGAAGCCGCCGAAGATGGTCTCGCGGATATAGGCCACGCGCTCCATCAGGGCCTTGGTCGCTTCCGGTATCGCCGGCGTGCCGGTGACGAAGCTGAAACCGTAGGTCTCCACCAGCTCCAGCCACTGCTTCAGTCCGGCATCCTCGTTCATCACCGCGTCATAGGCGACGCTCGGCACATCGCTCTCGATCGCGGCGGCGTCCCAGGAGAAACGCTGCGGCTTGGCCCGGTTGACCGGCAGGATGGAAGCGAGGAACGCGGCATCGAAGCGGCTGACATGCGCGTGGCCGTCAGCTTCGGCATCCCAGTCGACGCGCAGCACGCTGCCATTCTCTTCCAGCGCCACGTTGCGGGCGGACAGGGTCTCGGGGATCGCGAAGGTGTCGATCTGGCGCTGCTTGGTGTCCGGATGCAGGCATTTCGGGCTGGGGCAATGGTCCTTCAGCCACAGCAGCGAGAACAGGTCGCCCGACCGTCCATTGGCCCAGGCCAGCTCGACATGACGGCCGGCCAGCTTCACATCCTTCAGCGCGATGCCCATGATATCCCTCCGAAATCCGGCAAGAGCGGTTGCCGTTCCTTGCTATACAAATGTACAATAAGACGAAGCTGAGCCGTTTGGCAAGAGGGGGAAGATGGCCGATGAACCGCGCTTCACGCGCGACCAGCCGGATGTGCGCAAGCGCAAGCTGATCGAGGCGGCAGCACTTTGCCTGGCGGAGCTGGGCCATGCCGGCACCTCGGTGCGGGCTGTCGCCGCGCGGGCCAATGTCTCGCCGGGCCTCGTCACCCATCACTTCAAGGGCATCGACGAGCTGATCGTCGCCACCTACGCTCATGTCGGCGAGCAGGTCGCCGCCGTGCTGAACCAGGCGATCGAGGATGCGACGGGTGGCGCGGAAGCCAAATTGCGCGCCTTCATCGACGCCTCGTTTAGGCCGCCGGTGCTGGACCGCGACCTGCTGGCGGTGTGGCTGTCCTTCTGGTCCTTGGTCCGCCGCGACCCGGGCGTGCGCAAGGTCCACAAGCGGGTCTATGTCGATTACCGCGAGCGGCTGGAAGGGCTGATCGGCGCCATCGCGAAAGAACGCCGATTCAAGATCGACGCGCATCTGGCGGCGCTGGCGCTGACCGCGATGCTCGACGGGCTGTGGCTGGAGCTGTGCCTGGATCCGACGACCTTCGCAACATCGGACGCCCTACGCATCGCGCATGCCTGGGTGGATGATTTCGTGGCGGG
>DASZQC010000538.1:0-3987 GCA_035549815.1 Dongiaceae bacterium | reverse complement strand
CTTGGATCTCGTGTCGCGCGGAAGCCCGCATCACGGCCTTGATCCTGTGACGCTTGCCGCGAGCGCGTAACCCGCCCAAACGGCGACCAGACACAGCACCACCGACCCCGCGACATTCACCGCCGCCTTCCCGAGATGGCCGTTCTGCAGCATGGTCAGGGTCTGCAGGCTGAAGGACGAGAAGGTCGTATAGCCACCCATGATGCCGACCATCAGGAACTGACGGGTCAGCAGGTCGCGCTCGCCGAAGGCGGGCAGGGCGGCGATGGCGCCTATCAGGAGCGAGCCGCTGATGTTGGCGATGATCGTGCCCCAGGGGAAATCACCGCCCCAGACCTTCAGGATGATCTCATTCAGCCAGAACCGCGCCACGCTGCCGATGGCGCCGCCCGCCGCGATGAGAAGTGTGGAGAGGAACATGCGAGCTTGGTCCGCGTATGATGCCTGAGCAGATGACAGGCCGAGACTAAGCGAAATCGCATATCGAGTGCCAGGGGCGCTTGCAGCCTCTTGAACCTGGCCAGGCACAAAAGCGACAAAGGCGCGGGCGAAACAGGTGGGGCGGGGGCGATCGCGTGCAACAGCGTATGACGTTTTCCGAGTGGCTGAAGGATACCCTCGGGATGATGCGCCTTTACGCCATCATCATCGGCACCGTGACGCTGCCGGCCGCCCTGCTGTTCAACGGATACACGCTCGCCGAGATCCGCTACCTCGAACGGCACGCCACCCCCAGCAACTACGATCCGGCAACCTTGGGACCGGGAGACATCATCGCCGTCAGTGGCGTCCTGCGGGCGCGGCCGCTGCAATTGCCGCCGGAGCATCCGCAGTTTCCCCGCGCCCTGATCGTGGTGCGACAAGAGGAGGAATTCCGCTACGGACCGCGCACGGCGAGCTGGAAATTCAACGGCCGCGCCATTTGGATCAGCACCGATGTTCGGCTCGGCGACTGGTCGCTGGACCAGTTGCTGGTCTATAACGCCGGCCTGCCCCGATTCCGCAGATCGCTGTGCGACGACGAGTTTCAACCGCCGCCGGGCTGGGTTGCCGATTGCACGGCCGAAAACAAGAGCTATGCCTATCGGGTCGGCAACAATCACCAGCGCCTGTTCTATGCCGTGGCGGAGATCCCCACGGAGCCGGTCACCATCCTCGCCGCGGTGTCCGAGACCAAGGGCGAACTGACCGCCATCCAGCACAAGTTGCTGCGGCAGGACGAAAACCTGGCCATGTCGGAGAGCGGCGGTTGGCGCGTGGAGGATCTGCTGGCTTCGCGCAAAGCACGAGCGCTGAAATGGGTAGGGACACTCGCCGCCGCGAGCCTTGCGGTCGCCTGGGCCTACATGTTCGTGATGCTGCGCCGGACCGCGCGCGCTTCGATCGTCGAAGCGCTGTCCGGCGGAATCTGGCGCGCGGGACTGATCATGGTGCCGTATGGCGTGATCCTGTGGCCTTTCGAGGCGTGGGGCTATGTCGCCATGGGCTTCACTGCCATGGCCTTCTCAGGGCTAATCGCCCTGATGCTTTGGTTCCAGACCTCTTGGCGGGCCTAAATGAAAAGGGCGCGGCGATCGCTCGCCGCGCCCCCGATCAGGCCGATCCGCTGGAGAGAACGGCGCGGCCTTACTCTGCCGCGACGTCTTTCGGCTGCAGGCCCAGACGCTGCGCCACGCCGGCGCCATAGGCCGGGTCCGCCTTGGTGAAGTGGCCGATCTGGCGCTGCTGGATGAACTCGGGCACTCCGGTCATCGCCCCGGCGATGGCATCCATCAGGCGGTCGCGCTCCGGCTGGCTCAGCAGGCGGAACAGGTTGCCGGCCTGGGTGTAGTTATCATTCCCGGCGCGGTGGTCGTAGCGGTCGGCCGCACCTTCGATGGGCAGCGGCGGCTCCTTGAAGCGGTGATCCTCCTTCGGGCCGTTGCAGCTGTTCGGCTCGTAATTGACGCTGCCGCCGTCATTGCCGTCGAAGCGCATGGCACCGTCACGGTGGTAATTATGCACCGGGCAACGCGCCTTATTCACCGGCAGGGCCTCGTAATTCACGCCCAGCCGGTGCCGGTGCGCGTCGGCATAAGAGAAGATGCGGAACTGCAGCATCTTGTCGGGTGAATGGCTGATGCCCGGCACCACGTTGGCGGGCGAGAAGCTGGCCTGCTCCACCTCGGCGAAATAATTGTCCGGGTTGCGGTTCAGCTCCAGCATGCCGACTTCGATCAGCGGGAAGTCGCCGTGCGGCCACACCTTGGTCAGGTCGAACGGATCGTAGGGCGTCCGCTTCGCTTGCTCTTCCGTCATCACCTGGATGCTGACCTTCCAGCGCGGGAACTCGCCGCGCTCGATCGCCTCGACCAGGTCGCGCTGATGGCTCTCGCGGTCGGCGCCGATCACCTTGGCCGATTCCGCATCGGTGATGTTGGCGATGCCCTGCTGGCTCTTGAAGTGGAACTTCACCCAGACGCGCTCGCCCTTGGCGTTGATCAGCGAATAGGTGTGCGAGCCGAAGCCGTGCATCTGGCGATAATTCTTCGGCAGGCCGCGGTCGGAGAACAGAATGGTGACCTGGTGCAGACTTTCCGGCGACAGCGACCAAAAATCCCACATCGCCGTCGGGTTGCGCAGATTGGTCTTCGGGTCGCGCTTCTGGGTATGGATGAAATCCGGGAACTTGTACGGGTCGCGCACGAAGAAGACCGGCGTGTTGTTGCCGACCAAATCCCAGTTGCCTTCCTCGGTATAGAATTTGAGGGCAAAGCCGCGCACGTCGCGCTCGGCGTCGGCCGCGCCCTTCTCGCCGGCGACGGTGGAAAAGCGCAGCAGCGCCTCGGTCTGCTTGCCGACCTTGGAGAAGATCGCCGCCTTGGAATACTGGCTGATGTCCTTGGTGACGGTGAAGGTGCCATAGGCGGCGGAGCCCTTGGCGTGGACCACGCGCTCCGGGATGCGTTCGCGGTTGAAATGGGCGTGCTTCTCGAACAAGTGCCAGTCCGGCACCAGCAACGGCCCGCGCGGGCCGGCGGTCAGGGCGTTCTGGTTGTCGCCAACCGGGATGCCGGCGGCGGTGGTCAGGGTGGGGGTCTTGGATTCCTGCGACATGGGGGTCCTCCTCAGCCGATGATCTGGGGCAAATCTCGGAGCACAGGTTCCCACCAGGACCACGTTCGATCCAACTGATTGTTTGGATCAAATCAATCGAGCTTTCCGATCAGTGTCGGGTCATATGCGACATTCGGCGTCCTGGATGTGGGAACTATCCGAGTATTTCCTGGTTGCGTCGTGGGCGCAAACACGTTTCAGGAGACTAACATGAAACATATGACCGTCCTTGCGATGCTGGCCGGCGCCATGCTGATTGCCGGCTGCACCGCCTCCACCGAGGGTGTTTCCCTGTCGGAGAGCAAGTTCATCGACAACAATTGCTCGGGCAACGGCTGGATCACCAACGAGGCCTGGTGCACGGACAGCCTGCATCCGAGCGCGGGGCCCTGGGCCGGACAGGCCATGTAGCTCCTGGTAATTGGTTTCGCGCTCCGCCGTGTAACGGCGGCGGTGCGCCGCGCGTCGCTTCGGACGCCTGTCCCGGGCGACGCGCGCCTTTCCTAGGCGATGCTCTCGCCGCCATCAATGACCGGCGCGTGGCCGGTCATGTAGCTGGAGCGGTCGGAGGCGAGATAGAGGATCGATTCCGCGCTCTCCGCCACGCTGGCCCAGCGGCCCATCGGGATCTTGTCTTTCACGTAAGCATCGATCGCGCCGCGTCCGCCTATCTGGCGGGTATGGGAATTCTTGGCCGAAAAGCATTGGCGAGCCTCTGAACCCTTGCGGCCGGCCGGTCGGCACGCCACTTTGGGAGGCAGACGGAGGTTGGCCATGAAACTGTTCGGCAAAAGCGAAAACGTCCCCACCGAGGGCTACAAGGTGCTGAAGAGCGAGACCGCATGGCGCGAGGAGCTGTCGCCCGAGCAATTCAAGGTCATGTTCGAGCAT